>CAYJLN010000010.1:0-20472 GCA_964371275.1 Candidatus Woesearchaeota archaeon | reverse complement strand
CGTACACTTTTATTGATGGAATTTCTCCCTTAATGATTTTGCAGAAAACACAATCAGCCATGTTAGTATGTTGGATACGTTGTTGGTTCGCTTAACTGCACATCATTGACTGCATGCAAGTCGTCAATGGCATTTATCCTAATTAACCGAGGTGATTTTGTATAGAGCAGATCTTCAATGTACAAGCTTCGTTCAACGAGCGGCTGATAAGTTACTGCCTGGCCCTTTGCATGATCAATAACGCCGCGAAGGACGATACTATCATCAGTGATCTTGAACACGAATGCGCCATTGTATTTCTCTCCTGCTCCATCATAGTTATAACTGTACACGGGAATAACGAGCAATTCTTTGTCTTTTGAAAATAAGAAGGCCTTATGCTCAAATTCTGCTAGTGATTGCGCGTAACGCTCGTCTGTTGCAAATTTTGCTTTTTCGATTGGCTGCTCGACATTGCGCACATCAAATAAAGAAATTTTGAGTCCTTCATCTTGGCCTTGCTCATTTGCACTTCGACCAATACCAATAAGTGTGTCTTCGTCGTAGGGGTGCAAGTACCGTGAAAAACCCGGAATCTTGAGCTGACCAAGCACTTTTGGCGCTGTTGGTACACTTAAATCGATGACGAAGAACGGATCAATTTGTTTAAAGGTGACCATATACAATCTGTCGTCAATGAATCTCGTCGAATAAATCATTTCCCCTTCTGCAAGGTCCTTCAGAGAACCCAGATCTTTGAGTTCGTCATCGAGGACAAAGACGTTATTCGAGGTTTCTCGTTGCTGCTTTCCATCTGAAGACCAGCGAGGATTGACCGTTGTTGCGATGCGAAGCACGCCATTGTGCTCATCAATACTAAACTGATTGATCACGTGGCCCGGCACTTTTCCTGAACCGATTACTTCAAGCTCACCGTCATGAACTGCAACCTTGTTGATAAGGGTGTATTCAAAATAGTCATATTGCTCTAGCTTTTCTTTCACTTCTTTTTCGATTTCTTCGTTCACTGTTGTTTGCTCATCTTGATTTAGTCGCGACAAGTAAGTATGGATAACCTGCATCACTTTGGATTCTTTTTCTGCTGGAGAAAGGATCTCTGCATCTGAAGCTTCAATTTTTTTGATCAGTGCTTTTTCTTGGGTTGAAAGCAGGGGCTCGACACGTTTTCTCGTGATTTCCTGGCGTATTCTCCATTCGTCTATGTACTCTGTGTAACTCAAGTAGATGTTGTCTTCTGACATGTACATCTGTTCGCTGCCTTCAACAACAACCGATATCGACTCGAGGTCTAGCTGCGGATCTGCTATATCGATGGCGTGAATTGTTGCGAACTGGGGATTGTTGTACGGAATTGGTAGATGATAGATTTCTTTAAGCGGAATTGCTCGTTCAACGCCATCTTCAATGATAATTGGTGTCGGATGTTCTGTCCTGTACAATACATCGCTTGCGACAGCAAGATAGACATATTCTTCTTTCATTCGTGCTTGCACGTATCGCCCTTCGAATTGGTACTCTTTAAGTTTCTTTAGTGAGGATTTATCTGACATATCATATATTGTAAAGAATGTCGTACTTGGTGCTTGGTAGGGGAATAATGCTGCTCGCTTAGCGAAGAGAACCGGGTACTGTCCGTAGGTTTCTCCGAGCACGACCAGATGATTTCCTTGAATGAAGATATTTGAAGCCCGATGATCAAGAGGCATTGTTGAAATGACTTGGGCATCTTCACCAGGATATGCTCTGATAACGTGCAGAGTGCTTTCTGTTATTGTGTAAATATATTCGCCGTCTGTTTTGATGATATCTGCCTCGTCAATATTTGCGACTTGGTTGTTTGTTGGTGAGTATGAACGTGAATCAGCACCTTTTTCCTCGGCTATTGCTGTCGGAGCGCGAACAGCTAGATCTCCTTCGAGCATTCCTTGATTTTGAACGGTGTACTGCTTAGTGAACGCTATCAGTTCTTTTTGTGACACAAACTTGATGAGGTTGAGCTCTTTGCTTGGTTCAAAGAATTTCTGCTTTCCGAATGACGGTAACGGTTCAAATGTTCCTTGCTGAAGGCACGCACTTGCAAGAATGACTACAAGCAGAAGACTTATACCAAAAAAAGATCGCTGATTCATAGTCTTTCATTCTTTCTTCCTGTTTTATAAGGGTATCGCATGGACTGGGGGGGATTTGAACCCCCGGCATCACCCATTGTGGTATTTATTGCCATGGGTGCATTCTACCAGACTGAATTACCAGCCCTTGAACTGCTTCGTCCAATTATTTGTTTATTAACCTATCTTCTTTTCATAGGAACTTTTATAAAAACGTTGATAACTTTATTTTTTGATTTGGGATGGTTATTGGTGTTGATCTTGACAATGTACTCTCGCGGACAACGCATACGTTTCTTGCCTGGTATAATCAGTTGAAGGGAACAATAATACAGTGTCGTGATGTTCGCGCATTTGACATGAGCTCTGCTCTCGGAATAACTCTTCCACAACTATTCAGTATTTGGGATGATTTTTATAAAAGTAATGACTTCGCCCATCTTAGGCCGCTTCCATATGCACAGGATGTTATTCGACAGACGAAAGAAAGGCACCCTCTTGTTGTTGTCACTGCCCGCCCAATAATACTAGAACCTCTAACGCGTCAATGGTTAGATCGATATTTCCGTGACTGCTTCTCTAATGTCGTTTTTAGCACCGATGTTAATACTAGTAATCGTCCGAACGGTTTTTCTCGGAAAAAATCAGAAATATGCCTCTCAACAGGGATCGAAACACTTGTTGAAGATGGACTAGAATATGCACTCGATTGTGCAGAACAGGGAATCTCTGTACTTTTATTTGATTACCCCTGGAATCGCAACCAACATGATCCATCTATACGACGTGTATATAGCTGGAAAGAAGTCGGCTATCTTCTCAATGGAAAGCACCATTAAATTGTTTTACCCGCTTTTTCGAACGTGAGTTTTCCTTCAAATATTTCCTTTATTTTAGTACTGAGGTCAGCAATCTTCAAACGAATTTGTTTCATGCTTGTTGTTTCTCGTAGCGTTACTGTTTTGTCTTTGAGTGTTTGGTGATCGACTGTTATTGCAAAGGGCACGCCAATTTCATCAATTCGCCGATACATTTTTCCAATTGATGCTTTATTGTCATAGAATAATCGCCAATGCTGTTCTTTAAGTATTTCGTTTACCTTTTCAGCCTCTTCAGGAAGTCCGTCTTTGTTAAGCAACGGGAATAAGGCGAGATCATAGGGGACAAGATTAAGAGGGAAGGTAAAAATCGTGCGTTCTTTTTCCTGCTTGAAGAAGATATCAAGTAACGCCCAGACATTTCGATCGACACCAAAACTGAGTTCAAGAACATGCGGGACAACACTTTTTCCATTGATGGTTACTTCATGTTTTTCTCCCGACCCTCTCTGATGGCCGCCAAGATCGTGATCTGTTCGATAGTGAACACCACCAACTTCTTTGAATCCTCCCAGCGTTTCGAGGTCAAGTTCCATATCGAAATGGATCTTATTGTAAAATGCGCGCTCCTCTGGGCTTAATTCTTTAAACCGGAATTTTTCTTTAGGTATTTTTAGTTGATTAAGATAGAATTGCTGAACTTTCACTAAGTGATACGCATAGAATTTTGGTATCTTGAGCTTCGCATTGAGTTCTTCAGCCGAGATTTCTGTTATTTTGTTCTTTTCTCGATCTTTATGAAGGAGTATGGTGAGTTTCTCTTTTTTTACGTTGCTCCAGTTTTCATGTTCGTCAATGGTTGCCGGATCAAAGAAGATTTGCAGTTCTGCCTGCGTGAATTCTCTGAGTCTAAAGAATCCTTGGCGTGGGCTGACTTCATTTCTATATACCTTGCCGATCATGGCGAGACCCATCGGTAACTTTTCTCGTAGTGCGAAGAATTGTCTTTTAAATGACAGGAAAGGATTCTGTGCAGTTTCTGGAGACAGATATCCTGTTTCTTCTCCTGTTGCTCCAATTTTGAGCTCGAACATCATATTGAATCGTTTAACTTTATCTAATTCGCTGCCGCACCGAGGACATTTGAGTTTGTGTTTCGCGATTTCCTTGTCAATATCTTCAGGCGAAAACCCTTCAACAGACGCTCCAGTTTCATCTTCGATGAGCTGATCTGCTCTGAATTGAAATTTGCACTTCTTACAGTGTGTCAAGGGGTCGTTAAAATTCTTGAGATGGCCTGAACTTTCGAAGACTTTCTTTGGCAAAATCGAGCTTCCTTCAATTTCCATATAATTTGGATGCAATCCGAGGAACCAGCAACGCCAGAGATCGGACCATTTTTGCTTCATGGTTGTTCCAAGATGTCCATACGTCCAAAAGCCAGCAGGACCATTGTAAATCTCTGCAGTAGGGAAGAAAAATCCTCTTTTTGTCGCAATATTCGTGATAAGATCTGCCTTTTCGTTTGGTTTCATTGGTCTTTACCAGAATAAGGCGATTTATAATATTTTCCTGTCGCAAACCTTAAAAAAGCTCGTTAAAGTGATTAGAGGATGTACGATCTCGAAGAAGCCCGAGTTATCGAAGAAATACAGAAGCGCAAGGCAAAACGCGTGCTGTTGCAGGTACCTGAGGGTCTCAAGAAAGAGGCTATGCGATTAACGAATCTCATTCAGGAAAAAACCCAGGCTGTTGCGTTCTTTTCAGGAGAACCGTGCTGGGGAGCATGTGATCTTCCTCTTGATGAGGCGAAACAGCTGAACATCGACCTTATCGTACACTTTGGTCATGCACCTTTTCATAAACCAGATTTTCCCATTCTCTACATCGAGGCTCGCTACATCACTGAGATTTCAGCATTTATCAACAAAAACATTGCGCACTTTACCTCTTTCAAGCGAATTGGTCTTGTTGCTTCAGTGCAGCATGTTCATCAGTTGCCTGTTGTTAAAAAATTATTTGAAGAGAATGGAATTACGGTACTGATCCCAAAGAATCTCGGACGTGCATTCCATTACGGGCAAATTCTTGGATGCGAGTATACAGGACCAAAGCTTATTGAGAAAGACGTTGATGCGTACGTTGCTTTGTCCAATCAATTTCACTCATTGGGACTTGCCTTGTCAACAGAAAAGCCCGTGTTTATCGTTGATCCTATGCATGAAACTATTGATAACCTTAAAGGATTTAGAAATAAAATCATGCGACAACGATATGCGATCATTGAACAGGCGAGAAAAGCATATTCCTTTGGTATTCTCCTTTCAACAAAATCCGGCCAAGTCAATCGCGCAGTTGCTGAACAACTCGAGAAAAAACTGCACCATCATCAGAAAGAGGCAGTTATGATTAGTATGAAAGAGATTCGACCTGATGAATTGATTAATTTTAACGTTGACGCCTATGTAACGACGGCTTGTCCACGTGTTGCTGTTGAAGATTTACCACGGTATGGAAAACCAGTGCTCACTATCCGCGAACTGCTCGTTGTGCTTGGCGAACTTTCCTTAGAAGACTTGAATAAAGAAGGATTTATTACCGCGCCGTATGGCACAAAATAATAAGTTTTATATAATTTCTGATTGCTTCTTTTGTTATGAACACTGTGTATTACTTTGTAACGTATTCTGGCCGCACACTGTATCGCGGGGCTAATTATGGCAAAGCTGTTATGACCTTGCCTTTATCTAGTGAAAAAGATGCGGATGGTTATCACCTTACTGAAGTAAGCGTTCCTTCTCGCGGCGTTATTGCTTTTAGCGAGCTCTCAGATGTTAGAAGAACAACTGGCGGCGGGATTGAGTATCCGAGTGGTTCACGGGTAACTCGCCATCTGTCATTTAAGACGCTGGAAGAAATTGTCGGTCTGCTGTCTACAAAGAAAAAATAATTATTTTACCTTTAATTTCTCAATCACGGCACGTTCAGAAATAATGGCGCTATTCCCAGAAGGATCTTCGATAATTAAAGTAATTGGAATCTCTCCTAGCTTTACTTTCCAAATCTTTTTAAGTAATTTTTTTGCTTTTGTCTTGTCTTCATCGTCTTCTGTATCATTTCGTTGCAACTCAAGGATCTCAACAAACTTGTTCAGAATGCCTTCAACATTGGAAATCAAGCCTATTGACGCCGGACCTGGCGTCGAGGACATGCGTAACTCTGGAATTTTAACTGTCGCGTTTGAACTTTTCACGACGCGAACGTTCATGTCTGCTGCTTTTTGTGTCTTGAATGTTATCTTGCATGGCTCTTTTTGTTCGTCAGCTTCCACGTCTGCATTATGGAACTTGCAGCGTGAGCAGGACATGCTAAATACATAGACTTTTCCAAAAAAAGGGATCTCCTGCAGGTCTTCAGTCAGCGTGAGTGCCTTTTCTCTGCACAATGGGCACGGTTGATGCTCTAATTTTGTCATTACAGAAAACAATTAATAAATCTTTAAAAGCTTTTAGCTTCCAGAACAGAATTATTCTTCCACTTCTTCTGTTTGCTGATCCCGGTAGATATGGGCAAATGCTGGCGTCACGACAATCCAGTCTTCGCTGACCCCCGCAATGTCGCCTTCTATGGCATCACAGGTTTTCTTTAATTTATTGATCGCACGTTTTAATTCGACAATGTCTTTGTCCTTTAACGGGCGGATGTTGATCAGTGCAATTGTGTATCCTTCACGTAACGCGTCTATTGCTTCTTTAATATCATCAAACGTCCCTACAGCAAAGGGCTTGACCATGATCTTATTCTTTGCATTAATCTCTTTTTTGGTGTCGATTTCGACGTAATCATCCTGGAATTCGTCTTCAAACTGGTCCACGGGAGAGCTTCCAAAGCCAAGACGCTCCTTGATCCGTGAAAAGAAAGCCATTTGTGTTTCTCCTATTGAATAACATCTTTTCTTACTGACAGCAGATATATAAATATTTCTGTATTTCGCTATTTACGCTCTAGCGTACTGACGACGTTCCATATCTGTGTTCTCGTGTAGCTAGGGAGGTTAGGGTCATCAGACAGCTCATCCAACTCCTGCATCACCTTGTCAAATAGAACAGCAACAGATTTCGGGTTTGCATTTTCCTCTAATGACAGTATCACTGATTTCAGCTTCACGCGGACATTTTTGGGAACTGTTGCGTCTGCCTCAATTGACGCCAATAGTGCTAACACTTCATTTATGACGGTCATTACCGACACCTCCTTTCTCTATGGACCCCATGATGGATTTCTGGAGTTCCTCTACTTTCTTTTTTATTTTTTCTTCTTGTGACTCATAATTTTTGATGCGAAGCTCAAGAACCTCTTTCTTTGACGACAGATCTTTTTTAAGATCTTCCTTCGTTGACTCGACCATGATGTTACCGACGAGCTTAAATGGCTTTTCTTTCGTCGATTCCAGCTCTTTCAAGGCGTTTTCTACTTCGGTGAGCTGCATCTGGAAATTTTGCCGCTGCATCATCAATGCCTGTATGTTTTGCTCGAGAACTTGCAATTGGGCGATATCTTTCTCCGTTTCCTTTGAGACGTCCATCTTATACCGCCTTTACAGTTGTTGCAACGGTTCGCGGCTTAAAAAGAATTTTGTAGCCGCAGTACGGACAGCGGATTTTCTTTTTGACGTACTCAGGCTTCACGAGTTTGCTGCAGCTAAAACATTTGTAGGTTGCCATGGTTAAATAGTATAGGCTGCTCCAGTGAATTTACTGTTACAGGTTCGACAATGATAAATTCCGACGGAAACACGACGCGCCCTGAGACGGCGACAGTACGGGCATTTCTGCTTTTGACGCTGCTTTCGCTCAATTTCGTGTACTTTTGCGCGTAATCGACGACCATAACGGACGCCAAAACGACCTGTTGAGCCCACAGTCTTTGTTGCCATTGGATGAAATAACCCTCAATATTTGCGACTGATTCCCTAAAGCCTTTTAAACCTTTTGTTTAAAATGGGGCTGCCCGGATTTGAACCGGGGTCGCGAGCTCCCAAGGCTCGAAGCATAACCAGACTGGCCCACAGCCCCAGCTATGGTGCAGAAAACGACTTTATAAGGTTTTAGGGTTTTTGCAGAGATTCCAGATATGCCTCTTTCAAGAAAGTAGAATGAAGTGAAGTTATACTTATTTCTTTGCTGTTTCTTTCTTGGCAGGTTCTTTTGCTTTCTCTGCTGCAGGCGCTGCTCCGGCTGCTGGCGCTTTCTCCGCGACTTTTCCTTTCTCGCCTTCAGCAGGTTTCTTCTCTTCTGTTGGCGCAACTGCCTCTTCAGCAGGTTTCGCTTCTTTGGCTTTTTCTGCTTCTTCAAGTGCTTTGATCTTTTCTTGTTCTTTGCGGAGTCTTTCTTGTTCTGCTTCAAGCTCTCCTTTTAATTGCTGAAGTTTATCTGTAGACACTTCTGTTATTTCTTTTTTGATGAGATCATCGTATTTTCCTGCCATCAAGTCCTTGTTAAAATCGGCAGAGACCTTGCTTTCGACAAGAATTCCCAAGCTGTTACAGCTGCCTGCGAGATTCTTCACTGCAGTTTTGAGATCATGAACAAACATGCTTTGCATTTTCATTTTTCCTACTTTGATTAATTGTTCGACTGCGATGTTGCCAACTTTCATCTTGTTTGGCATTGGTGATCCTTTTTCGATTTTGAGTTCTTTCTTGATCAGTTCAGATGCAGGTGGGATGCCTACTTCGAGATCAACGTTTTTTGTTTCGGTATCAATGAGAAGCTTCACCGGAACTTTCATGCCTTTGAATGCTGCAGTTTTTTCATTGATCTTTGTCATGACTTGGCCAATGTTTATTTTTAATGGGCCGAGCTTTTGAGAGATAGCTGCGTCTGGCTTTGCGTTTCCGCCTTCAATCATCATGTCAATTTTTTCTGTTTTTCCCATGGTTAGTCTTCTTTCGCTTCAGTTTCGTCTTTTTCAAGCTTTGCTTCGTCGACTGCTTCCTTTGCTTCTGACTTTTTCTCCTGTTTTGCAGCTTCTTGGTCACGTCTAATGACTTTCACCGAGTCTAATTTGACGGTAATCGGAATAGGGACTGCTGCTTCCAAGAGCTCGACAACCACTTCTTCCTTGGTTTGATCAATACGCGTGACTTTTGCTTGCTCGCGCTTGAATGGACCCGAGATAATTTCGACGATATCATTGGGCTGGATGTTTACTTGCACCTTGACTTGCTCGAGCATGTGCTCAATTTCTTTGTAATCCACGGGATTCGGCAAGATTCCTCGTGCGTAGGGGACTTTGTAATAGGATTCCTCTGCAGATTCTTTGCTTTCTGCCTCGATGAATATATAGCCACGAAGGCCATGCGGACGAATAACGCTGAATATTTTGAGCTTTTTTTTCGCAATGTTCGAACTCATGAAATCCATGACCTGATCTTCACGGTTGCTTGTTGTTCGTAAGGCGTAGATGGGCATTGTTTATTAAAAAATGAGGAGCCAAAGAATTTGGATGATAAACCCAATGATGCCGATAACTAAGATGCCGATGCTGGACACTTTAATGATCGCTTTGAATTCCTCCTTGGTTGGTTTCTTTGTGACCTTTACAACGCGAATACACTCGCCTATAAAAGCCTTCAGACTAGCTAGCATAATGAAAACTCAGGAGAAAGGGGCGTTTTTAAAGCTTTTTGTTTCAGAAGACTAATCGATTGAATATACTTTTTTACTTGGTTGCTGACTCTGCTGATCGCTCTTTGGCAGCATATATGCTCAGTTTGTTAAATAAATTTTTAAGCCTGGTTTGTCTATTTTGTACGCGACTCGGTTGTCTTTGCCCCCAAAAAACGTCCAACACCTATCATAGAACTCTTCAGTTTATACTTATATTGGGAATACCCGATCATCAGAAAGTTGGCGAGGGGAGTCTCGTGGAGTGTGTCTTCATAGAATGTTCCGATGCGAAAGAGAGATCGCTCATTGTGTTTTTCAAGAAACTGACAAGCACGCTCTTCTCCGCCTAAAAACGCAATAGTCACTGGATGTGTTTGTGCTTGATCAATAAGTATAAGACTGCGAGATGCTTTCATGAATTCCGGATAAGAGACTATGTACACGAGACGATTTCCTTTTTCGTCTGTTACTTTATCAAAACCCATTCGAGCTAACCGATCAAATTCTTCTTGGGGGAGAACACCATCCCACGTCATCAAACCATTCCTAGGATTTTCTCTTCTATAGAAGTTCTTATCGTTTAGATTCTTTGGATCTGAAAAGAAATGCGGTGCGTGGACGTACAAAACAAGTTCTTTTCCATCTTTTGTTCTGCCTATTGCTTGTATGCTTGGAGTTGTGAATTGTTCCGACCAGAAAATTTTACTTTCAATTCCATCAAGAACGAGGCCATAATCAACTAACTGGGGCATGAAAAGTGGTGTGTAGCCGGAATGGAGACAATCCTCAAGAGCGGCCTCTAGATCATAGTTAAAAAAGACCAAATGTCGTGTTTGTGTCGTCATGACCTTATAGACTCCATAAAAAGAGAATGAGTATTTAATATAAAACTTTCTATTGTTACTACTTTAGAAAGATTACTATTTTATGAAATCAATGCCAAGCTCTTTTTCGATTTCCTTTTTGGCTTTTTCGGCAATCTTTCGCCGAGGACCAAAGATCTGCGGGCTTGAAACCCCTGTAATAATCACCATCGTTCGAATGGTATTCGCGAGATCTTCTGAGATTTGGGCACCCCAGATCAATCGTGCGTCTTCGCTTAATTTGGAACTGACGGTTTGAACAATGGTCTTTGCCTCGTCTAAAGTCATATCAGGGCCGCCGCTGACATTAATGAGGGCGCCATTTGCACCAGAAATATCAACATCAAGGAGAGGATTGCTCAAGGCTTTTTGAACGCTTTCATTTGCCCTGTTCTCTGTATCACTTTCACCGACACCGATCATGGCCACTCCGCCTTTGCCCATGACTGTGCGAATATCTGCAAAGTCCAAGTTCACGAGACCTGCTTTTGTCACAAGCTCGGCAATTCCCTTGACCGAGTTCGTTAAAATTTCATCAGCAATCTTGAATGCTGTTTGTAACGGCAAGTCGGGAGCAAGCTCAAGAAGTTTATCATTAGGAATTACAATTAACGTGTCTGCGTTCGCTTCCATTTTCTCAAGACCATACTGCGCGTTCTCCCACCGACGCTGGCCTTCCATGGTAAATGGAACGGTGACAATTGCGACTGTTAATGCATTCATCTTTTTTGCTACTTCTGCAACGACGGGGCCACTTCCTGTTCCTGTCCCGCCACCAAGACCACAGGTGATAAAGACCATGTCCGCGCCTTGCAAACGACTGCGAATTTCCTGTTCGTTTTCCCGTGCTGCTTCTTCACCAATTTGAGGGATCGATCCTGCGCCTAACCCTTGCGTGACTTCACGACCAATCAGTACTTTAACGTCTGCATTTGTATAGAGAAGATCCTGCGCGTCTGTATTGACCGCTATGGTTTCAACGCCTTCGATGCCAATTTCTTTGATGCGATCGATTGTATTGTTACCGGCACCACCACAGCCAACGACCTTGATTTTTGCTCTTTGGCGTGAAAGAATTTGCTCAAGCTCGTCATCAATATTGTTATATTTCTGCGGAGCTGCTTTTGGCTTTTCTGCAACTGATTTATTGATAATGTCCATACCTCTTTCTCCCTCTAGAGTTACGCAAATGGAGGCGGTTCTCCTATTTAAAGTTAATTATGCTTTACTAGCTGGTTTCTTTGTTTCAAAAGAAAACTCTTTTACTTCAGGAATAAACTTCTTCATTTTATCATGAATAAAATCCTGAACTTGCTTCGGCATTTCTTTCGATTTTATGGTTAGTTTGGTGTTTGCGTATTCGAATTCTGCTGCTTTCCCAAAGTATGAGTGAAGAAGACTTGCAATTTTCTGCTTCACATCAGTAACAATTTTTTTGACTTCAATATCATATACAATATTTCTTCCCGCTAGTGGATGATTAAAATCGACAATAACGCGACCACCAGAAACTGTTTTTACCGTCCCCAAAACGCCATCAATGTTAATCTGCAATCCTGGAAATGGCCTGATCTGCTGTTTTGTGAATGTAGATATGGGAAGGATCTTTAATAATTTAGGATCTTTCTTCCCAAATGCTTGCGCTGGAGGCAAGTCGACCGTGTACTTTTTCAGTTCTTTCCCTACTAAGAATTCATCAAGCCCGTGAACAATGGCGTGTTCACCGATGCAGATTGTTCTCGCACCATATTCTCTGGACGGATTGTAGAGATTATTTTCTTTTGCAAGAGATTCACTCGTTACATCAAAGACCTCGTTGGTCTCTTTAATCTTTCCTGTTAATTCTAATTCCACGAAATCTCCTTTCTTAATTGTCATAAATCTCTCGCAGAATGGATTGTATTTAAAACTTTGCGTGTCCTTTGTTATATCTATTTCTTCGTTCAACATAATCTTTATAAACGCCCCCAATCTTGGTACGCTATGGCTGATACGAAACCTGATGCTGTTGGGAGCCTTAAAGTCGGTAAATATGTGGTGGTTGATGGTGTTGCTTGCGTTGTCAAAGATATTCAAACATCCAAACCAGGAAAACATGGGCATGCAAAGGCACGTATCGAAGCTGTTGGTTTGATTGACGGCCAAAAAAAGATTTTTGTGAAACCAACTCATGATGTCATTGAGGTCCCTATTGTTGAAAAAGAAACTGCCCAAGTCCTCTCCATTAAAGGATATATGGCGAACGTCATGGACATGAAAAGCTTTGAGACCTTCGATTTGAAAATCCCTGAAGAATTAAAAAATGAAGTCAAGGAGGGCATCCAGGTTATCTACTGGATCATTCTCAATGATAAAGTCATCAAACAGGTCAAGACTGACAAAGAATAACCATGGTTAAATTTAAAGAAGCTACCGAACGAATGTACAAGGACGTTTTTATTTGTAAACGATGCAAGGCAAAGATCCGGTCTGTTCCTCAAAAAATTATTCGCCGTGAAGTCAAGTGCAGAAAGTGCGGCTGTAAGATATTTCGATTAGCAAAGAAGACGAAGGCAGTAGCAAAGAAGTAAGGAACAATGATCAACCTCGATCTTCTTTTCATTCTTATTTTCTATGGTCTTATTTTGGTCTTCTTTTTTGCCAAACGAGAACGATTTTTAGTGCAAGGAAAAGTATTTTTTATGTATAAGACCAAACTCGGTTTGGTGCTTATGGACAAAATTGCAAAGGTTGCTCCGCGATTGCTTCGCTTTTTAGGTGTGCTCAGCATTGTGACTGGATTTGTCGGTATGGTCTTCATCTTTTACTGGCTCATTAAAGGCACCTATGAACTATTGTTTGTCCCTAATGCTCTTCCTGCTGTCGCTCCTGTTTTGCCCGGCATTAAAGTCGTTTCTGGATTGCCCGTGTTGTCTTTCTGGCATTGGATTATCGCCATCTTTTTAGTCGCCGTTGTGCATGAGTTCAGTCATGGTATTTATGCACGCCTCTATAATGTGAAGATCAAAAGCTCAGGATTTGCTTTTTTGGGACCAATTTTAGCTGCGTTCGTTGAACCTGAAGAAAAGCAATTGTCAAAAGCACCACGACGCGTGCAACTTTCTGTGTTTTCAGCAGGACCCTTTTCTAATATGGTCTTCGCGATTGTTACGCTCCTGCTTCTTAATTTTGCTACAGGACCTACGTATGCGCAGCTCTATCGCGGCGATGGAATCGAAGTAGGAAAACTTCTTGACGGCTATCCGGCGCAGCAAGCAGGCATTGAAGCTCCCTTTATTATCACTGGACTCAATGGAAATACGACGCGAGATTTGGGGCAGTTTCTTGGAGCTACTCAACATTTCGAGCCTGGACAGGAAGTTGTCTTGAATACCGATAAAGGAGATTACGCCCTCGTTCTTGCTGAGAATCCTGATAATAAAAGCAAGGCATTTTTAGGTGTTGCCAATTTTAATGTCAAGACAGTCTTCAAAGAAGAGATAATTAAACAGTACGGACATTTCTGGCCATCTGCTTTTGCTTGGATTCACATGCTTGTCTTTTGGCTCTTTATCATTAATCTTGGAGTTGGTCTCTTTAACCTTCTTCCTCTTGGACCGATTGATGGGGGGCGAATGTTTTATACCGCACTCACT
Source organism: Candidatus Woesearchaeota archaeon (assembly GCA_964371275.1). Lineage (GTDB taxonomy): Archaea > Nanobdellota > Nanobdellia > SCGC-AAA011-G17 > UBA489 > CAYJLN01. The sequence goes on along the minus strand of CAYJLN010000010.1, from coordinate 6,377 downwards.
TGGTTCAGTACTGACCAACACAAAGTAAAGAAAATCTGGAGCCTTATCAGTTTGTTCTGCTTCCTCCTGATTTTTATTAATCTCGCACCGTATCTCTGGAAGCTTCTCTTGTTCATGCTGAAACCATTCGTCATCCTTCTTGGAGTCTGAGATGCTCGTTGATGTTCATGCACATTTAGACCATGAACTTTTCTCACCAGATCTTCCTGCAGTTATTGAACGGGCAAAGAAGGCAGGAGTTGTTACGATTATTACGAATGGCGTCAATCCAACATCGAATACCAAGGTGCTTGAACTTGCAAAACAATACGACATCATCAAACCATCTTTTGGGCTTTACCCGACTGACCTTCTTGGATTCGCCGACGAGTCTGGAATGCCCCGCCATCCAACACCAATAAACATCGACGATGAATTTGACTTTTTTCTCAAACATAAACAGGAGTTCATTTCTATTGGAGAAGTTGGCATTGACTACAAGTGGGACCAACAACATCATGACCTGCAGAAGAAGAATTTCCAGAAGATCATTGATTTTGCTGAAAAAGCAAAGAAGCCGCTTATTATTCATTCACGCAAGGCAGAAAAAGATGTCATTGATATTCTTGAGAGCTCTACGGTCAAACGTGCAGTTCTTCACTGTTTTATGGGGAACAAGAATCTCATTAAGCGTGCTGCTGACTGGGGATTCTTTTTCTCTGTTCCTGTGTTAATCTTGCGATTGCAGCACTTTCAAATGCTTGTTGAGGAAGTGAGCATCACACAGCTCTTGACAGAAACCGACTGTCCGTGGCTCTCTCCCTATCCTGACAAAAAAAATGAGCCTGCATTCGTTGCTGAGACGATAAAAAAAATTGCAACGATAAAAAAAATGAATGAAGATGAAGTCATAAAGAATATTTTTGCAACATACCAGAAAATTTTTCTTTTTCAGTAAATTTCCCGAATAGAAAACTATTTAAGCGAAAAATAACACTATTTTTGAGTAAAAAACGCCTGAAAAGTTTTTTACATTAAATGCAAAAAAAGAAAAGAGGTGTAATGCATGGCAGCAAGACGGAGATCAACTCGAAGATCGACGGCAAAACGATCACGATCCACACGATCACGAAGATCGAGCGCAACGCGATCGTCACGATCACGAAGAAGACGCTGATTTAGTTCTTCTTCTTTTTTTCTTTATCTCACCATATTTTTATATCTGATTATCTTCTCATTGTCGGTTTTGATCCTGACATCACGACGACATATGTTCTTGAAGAAATCCCTACGGACTGAAAAGTCATTGCTGTAAAAAAAGAAGAATTAGAAAGAGAAATGAAAAAATAAAATGTGTTGTTGAAGATCGTTCAGGAATATCGCGAAGAACGCGCAGCTAGCATCCTGTGATATACCCCTGCATGAATCCGCTTTCGGCTATGCTTATCCCTCCCTCGTCTTCGAGATCCAAAATCCCCTCTTCTGTGTAGATATCTCGCTCTTCTTCCTCTTCGCCTTCGAACCACAATCTTCGTAGTCGCTCTCCTGTTAGACGCTCAATGGTTTCTTGTTGTAGATCCATCTCGCCACCTCCTTTAACAAAGTATAATGGATGACTTAAAAAGCGCGATGCGTGAACTTGGAGAATGATTATTGTTTTCAAGATATATATTCGGAACGCACGATAAACGAATAGTTTTTTAAAGACGATCTCCGTTATATTAATATGGCTATCATTCAAGCACTTCAACGCGTTTATCGAGAGAGAAACTACACTCTTCTTGCCTTACTCATTGCCATCGCCATTGTCTTGATCGTGAACTGGTTACCCAATATAGTTCTCCTTAAAGACACTCTTATGGATGGGTACGTCGTTCTTTTTTTCATTCTCCTGTATGATCTCAGTAAAGGAGTCTTTACGAATAATAGCGTTCTCTCTCTTGTCACCACCTTGGTTACTGGTATCCTCGCAGGTGTAAGCATCTCCTTGCTTGTCTTCAAGGCAAAACATGCACAAGGGTTAAAACTCAACGAATCTGGCACGGTAACGACTGGGGCAATCGTGGGGTTGATCTCTTCAGGATGTTCAGCATGTAGTGTGGGGCTATTGACTTCTCTCGGGCTGATTGGCGGATTATCTACTCTGCCGTTTAAGGGATATGAAGTGTGGGTCCTTGGTGTTGGCCTTTTTGTTTTTTCGATTACAATGACGTCACGACGCATTGTTGACTGCCAGGCATGTCGTATTGTGCCTCTTTCACGCTCACAGGTGAGAAAATGAACTCTAAAGTAATTGGATTGACACTTCTTGCCCTTTCTCTTCTGTTATTTGTCTTTCTTTTTTCGTTTATCCAACGAGTAGAAACCAATGTTGTCGAACAAAGTTGTTACACGACTGATGAATGCAAACAATTGGGAGCTACTTTAAGTTATTCACATCTTGTCGTCGGAATGTTATTCTCGATTTTTTCTCTCGGGCTTTATTTAGTTTTCTTTACCAGAAGTGAGCAAGCACTTCTCGAAAAACTTGACCGCGAAAAGAATAATTTAGTACGGGAAGACAAGCTCAAAATTGTGGCGATGATGCTTGATCCCAACGAACAGAAGGTGTTTCATGCACTTGAGGAACGTGAAGGCATTACGCAGCATTTGCTCCAGCTCAAAACAAACCTTTCCAAGGCGACGATCAGCCAAATTCTTTCACAGTTTGAGCGACGAAGACTTGTCAAACGAGAACCTGAAGGGAAAACCTACCGAGTTTATTTATTACAGGAAATTTAGCTCTTTCGAACGATAAAAGAGGCAATTTGTTCTTTTTTCTTTAAAAAAAGTTAATTTTAGCGACATTTTTTAACACAACCTCTATTAAAGACCATGTGTCCATTGTCTGATCTGTTTGTGGAGGTATAGAATATGAAGAAAAATACGATAGCGCGACATGCAGGTTCATTCGATCAGCAACCACGAAAGAAAACGGTTTCGGTTGAGGTCTCTGTTTCTGCGCTGTGGAAATTGGGAACATTTATTTTTGCAGTTCTTTTTATTGTATCTCTCTTTACTGGAGGATTTGGACGCTCTTCAACTAAGGTTAAAGAGGATAGTGCGCCTGTCCCGACAGTACCTGGAGAACGCCCATCTCAACAACCACGAATTGCTGAACTTGATTTAGGCGATGACGAAGCGCGTTTGGGTGCCTATCTTGGCGATATCGACGCGCCTGTTCAAATTTTAAGTTGTGAGGACTATCAGTGTCCATTCTGCAGAAAATTTTGGGCAGATACGCTTCCTGAATTAAAAAAACAGTACTTAGACACGGGAAAAGCAGTTTATATTTACGGAGACTTTCCGCTTGGCTTCCACAATGAGGCTGATGAAATGCATGAAGCTGCGAATTGCGCAGGAGATCAGAAAAAATATTGGACGATGCATGACCGGATTTTTACTGGACAAGCAGAATGGAGTGGTCAGCCAGATCCTGCGGGGAAGGCTCGGTCTTTTGCTCAAGAACTTGGTCTAGACATGGATGAGTACGATCAGTGTATAGCAACCGGAAAGTATAAAACGGAGATCCAAGACGACATCGCTGAGTGCACGAAGGCAGGAACAAGCGGAACACCGACCTTTTACGTGAATGGTAAACAACTTGTCGGTGCGCAGCCATTCAGTGCGTTCAAAACACTCATTGATGCGGAGCTGACAAAGTAAATGAATAGTGATGCACAGGATCTCAGCCGACATGAACGACGAGAATTAAGACAAAGAAAACGCGAGGAAGAACGAGAACGGCATGATACTGTCCAGCAGAGAAGCAGCTCCATCAAGTAAACGGTGAAATGGTCTCTGCTTTTTTTTGTTTTTCTTGGCGTTATTTTCTTTTTTTATACTCTATTTTCGCAACCAAAAGTCGAGTCCTATACTGATGGTCCGGTCCATTGGCATGCGCAGCTTGGTGTTTATGTTTGCGGTGAGAAACAACAAATGCCGGCACCAAAGGGCGAACATCATCTCGGGTTACCTCTGCTTCATACTCATGAGGATCAATTGATTCATATCGAAGGACAAATCTGGAAGAAAGAGGATATTATGTTTGGTGCCTATATGGATGCCATTAATGTGCCGTTCAGTGAGGATCACATTCTTGACTTTGCCAACGGGAATCAATGCAATGATGGCAAACTTAATAAAGTCCACATGTTTGTTAACAGTAAAGAGAGCCTTGAGTTTAGACAATACATTATCCATGACAAAGACAAGATCGAAATTCGCTATGAGTGATCTCGTATGAAAAAAAAAGTGACCATCGCCATGAACAAGAAATTCTTTCTAGTACTTGGAATTGCGCTTGTTCTTCTCATTGGGGTCGTTGCACTTCGCTCTGGAAAAAAAGACGGCGATGCTGTTTACAATTCACTGAGTCCTCATGCAAAAAAACTCTACTTTGAGCAGAGTGACAAACTCACAAAAGATGTCGATCCTCGACTTGTTGAACTCGATCAATTAACTATTGGGTGTTTTGGAGCAAATAAAATTATGCAGATGAAAGATACCGACCCCAATCTTGGCGGGCAGTGTTGCGGCGTATTGCAGAGCATTGACGCCTATAACGAGCAACTTGCTGCACTGGACCAATACATTAAAGATCATGGAGATCTTGATCTCATTCCAAAGGACCCGTATGATGTCTCTGTTGAACAAGCAAAGACACTGACTGCCTTTGATTCTAGTCTTGTTCTTTCAGCTGAACAGCAAGCAATCTATGACGAAGCAGTTACGCTTTCGCATCATGGCGGACCTTGTTGCTGCAAATGCTGGAAATGGTATGTGATGTCTGGGCTTGCAAAAAAACTTATTATGGACTATAAATTCGGTGCGCTTGATATTGCCGAACTGTGGGACACGTCAAGCTCCTGTGGTCATGACGAAGACACGAATATGTATAAGCACTATAAAATTCATTCGCAAGAACAAGGTGCTCCTCAGGGACACACAGGGCATTAAGAAGAGAAATCAGTCAGTTGTGTGTTCCCGTAATAGACTTTTGTTGATCGACCAGGGCTTCCTTCATTCACTTCCTCGAGCCTGATGAACTTATTTTTTTCAAGATATTTTATTTTTCTCTGGAAATTTGAGTATGATTGCGTCCCTCCGCGTCCTTTGTAGATACTATAAATCTGCATGGTTGTTTTTCCATTATTTTCTTTTGCAAGTGCCAAAATAGTCTGTTGTTCTTGGTCGAGTTCAAGAGTGCTCTTGCTGTGGAAGTCTTCTAGTTTTTCTATTGCTTTCTTTACATGATCGCGTGTTATTTTTTTGAAGGATTTTCCTTCTGCAATTGTCCCAGATTCGCGAAGCAGATACAACCCAATACGGATATCCCCACCGTCAACGGTTTTTTCGACAATCGCATCAAACGCTTCTTTTTCAAAAGCGTTTGGTACAAAGGCGTGTTCAGCACGGCGTTTGAGAATGTCTCGTGTTTCAGCTGCTGTGTAGGGCTTGAACTCGATGACCTCGGCAAGAAGGCGAGAGGTAACGCGTTTGTCAATCGTACTGAGCCATTTGTTGTCGTTCGTGATGAACACTAATGTTTTTCTTAATATGTCTGTTAGCACAGTGTAGAATGCCTGCAGGTCTTGGACCTTGTCACATTCATCAAAGCAGATGGCGACGCCTTTCTTGTTCAAGATCCTCTGGATTTCTTTGAACAACTCACTCGTGTCTTTGTTATGCACGAAGGTAAATCCAATTTGCTCACAGATATCCAACGCGATTTTGTAGGGTGTATCTTTCTTCCAGCAGTTTACATAAATGGGGTATACTTGGTCGTCGAGCCCTTTTTCCTCAAGCTCTCTCAGCACCCAGCGGACAGCAGCAGTCTTCCCAATTCCAGGCGAACCCATAATAAGAAGATTCTTTCCCTCTCTTTTCTGAAACAGTGGTTTGATGCAGTCTGCAATGTAATGCTGCTGGTTTTCCCGGTGAGGTATTTCTTTTGGCAAATAGTCTTGGTCTAGCGCCATCTCGTCAGCAAAGAGCGATTCGTTAGAGGAGAGAACATCCTTAAAGACATCAGGCATACTCTAGAAAGGAGGGACTATCAATATAAAGATTATGCTAGTTGGTTATATCTCTTCGACGCCGTCTTTCGTGAGGGCGACAAATCGTATACCGACGCCAAGCTGCAACACCGCGGCAAGCATGGCAAGATGCTCTTTTCCGCTTCCTGAAATGATATTAATGCCGACTTCTGTGCCTTTTATCTTTTCTTTGAGTTTATTTTTGATATCATCACGTAATTCTTTGAGGCCCATATTTTCATTAATCTGGATTAATTCTGTTCGCTCATTTGCTTTGAAATTTTGTACCCCATAGTCATTGGTAAGAAGAATTATTTTTGT
>CAYJLN010000009.1:20082-20553 GCA_964371275.1 Candidatus Woesearchaeota archaeon | reverse complement strand
CGTATCAAGGCGCTTGGTCTTCCCGTCATCAAAGATGCCTACCAAGAGCATGCCAGAGACCGCATTGTTCAGAGCAGAAACATCCTTCGCCAAAAAATGCTTGATGGAGGGTATGACTACTTCTTTTCGTTAGAACAGGACGTGATTCCTCCTCCTGATGTGGTCGAACGTCTTCTTGTGCACAAGAAAGATATTGTGAGCGGCGTGTACTTCACAAAATACATCATCGAAGGAAAAGAGCGTGTCAAGCCATTACTTTGGGGATTTGTCGAAGGAAAGCCAAACAAAATCCGTTTCTTAGACGATGAAGTCGAGAAGCCACAGTTTATCAGGATAAAGGCTGCTGGGTTGGGCTGTATACTTATTTCAAGAAAAGTTCTCAAAGAGATCCCTTTTGGATTAGAAAAAGAGACAAATACGTTCGATGATATTGTGTTCTGCAAACAAGCAGCAGAAAAAAAGTTTGAATTA
>CAYJLN010000009.1:0-20072 GCA_964371275.1 Candidatus Woesearchaeota archaeon | reverse complement strand
TTATTCGCTGACACGAGTATCAAATGTAGGCATCTCATCGCAGGAATGAATTGGGACCGTATCAAAGAATAATTTTATAAACGCCGGTTTTTCAGTAAAAGAGATGAAAAAAGACGAAAAGAAGCATATTAGTTATGTCATTACATCTCTGATTATCCTTCTTGTTTTAGGATCTCTTTTCCTCGTTTATATCCATAATAAGCGATACTCACAACTGGCATTTGATTATCATGGATTTAATGTGGTCCGTACAAAAGAAGGGTACCGCTTTCAAATTTTTATCAACGAAAATAAAGAACCGAATTACTTCACACTTCGCAGCGATCCAAGAACAGTTGAAAACATCTCCATAGAACAAAAAATAGCGACAGAACTGCTAAACAAAGAGCAGATCTATGTCGTTATTGATCCCTACGAAAATCTCACTGGCCTCACTACCATGGCGGCATTGGAAATTGATAAAATTCTCGAAAATCTCTTCCTGTTCAACATTCCGGTTAACACAGGATTCACGAAACCCTACGCAAAGGTAAATCTGACTGTGGTAACCTGTCAAGAAGCCAATGCGACGTTAGGGGTAATCTGGCTGCGTCTTGGTGAACAAACCAATATTTTCTCAGAACATGGCTGCACGATAATTGAAGCAGAAAAAGAAGAGGATTTATTACGGGCGGCAGATAGGATTATCTTGAAACTTCTGAATATTTTTTAAGGAATTTTCTGCAATACCTTTAAATAGAAAGCAAAAAACATGTTTTTTAGGCCGAGATCGCATAATCTGGTAGTGCGCGGGCCTTGAGTACCATCAAGCAAGCCCGTTTCCTTCGGGATATCTGGGTTCAAATCCCAGTCTCGGCGTATTTCTCAAAAAAGAAGGTTTAAATAGAAAATAATATAGGTTCTATTAGAGAAAGAGGGATGTAGCATTAAGTCCATAAAGCACAAAGCAAAAAGTTCTTGCAATGTCGGTTCAATAGTGCTAGTACTGGCATTTCTCGCCTTCGCGGTATACCAAGAAAAAACTGACTACGGTTTCGTTAAAGATTTTGTAGGCCAAACAGCGCTCTCAGGCCGCGCCACCATCGTCAGTCAACCTCCAACACAAGGCCAGTCAGCCGGCACATCAGGTAGCGGATATGGGGGTGTTATCGTAAACCCAGTGTGTGGAAACAGCAAAATAGAGTCTTCTGAGCAGTGCGATGGGAATAATCTTCCATGTGCTCGGCTTGGTAAGGATTATCAATGTGTTTCATGCCGCTGCGTCTATATCGTTAGCGACGACGATCGATATAAAGATTACGGCTCTAAAGATAGCCAAAACTGTAACGATCAAAGTCCTTTACTCGGTCAGAAAAGAATAGAGCGATGTTTCGATGGCATCGACAACGATTGCGATGGCCAAATAGACGAAGGCTGCCAAGATAGCGACGGTGATGGGGTTGTTGACGGAAGAGACAAGTGTAATCCTTCAGAATCAGGAACAAAAGTCAATGTGAATGATGGCTGTCCTATTCCTACGATGACGGAATTCTCAGCAGATAAATCAACACATTTCAAAAAAGTTCCCAATATGAATGCGATCTACCGTTTTTTTATCAGCAATCGATATGGGATCCTGGGATTCATCGACCCGGTATCGTTGGTGAACTACGATGCCACTTCCAGAGTATACAAGCCATACGACCTTGATTCGCTTATCGACATTCAGTATAATTCAATCACAATGCATGTCGACAAAGATCAGAGACTCAGTGTCCATGCAAATCTCTTCTTGTTTAACTTGCCATTCACAAAAGCCGTGCCAGTAAAAGATGGGCAGCTCTGCACAGAAGATCTTGGATGTACATTCAGATACTACGACCAAGCTAAAGGATTGTTGGCATTCGACGTCGATGGATTTTCAACCTATTCTGCTAAAGAAGGATATGTTGATGAAGGAGGCGGTTCTGGAGATTCTGGTAGCGGTGGTAGAGGGGGCGGTGGCGGATCAGAAGACGGAAGTAGTGGTGGTCGCGGTACGATATGGGTCCAACAAGAACCTGAAAGCAACGGTGAGTTGCAGGAAGTTATTGAGCAACATCTCCAAGACCAGAAAGAAGAACAGCATCCCGTTCTCATCGATTTCGAGGCGCCTAAAAACGCACCGTCACCAATCAAGCCTCTTCAGCTTGTTATCCTCGCCCTTCTTGTTATTCTTGCACTCGTCATCTGGGCAAACAGAAAAAAATTGAAAGAAGGAAAATAAGGATTCTGACCAATATCTTTAAATAAACGCCTTTCTGCAGTCAAAGAATGCTGACTGATAAAGAGATCAAGAAGACCTATAAGGCACAATTCTCAAAAAGCCCAGAAAAGTACTATGCCACATCAGTCTTAGAAGGAGAAAGATTCAAACGAAAAAAGTGCCCTGCATGTGGGTTGTTTTTCTGGTCGATTGCCTCAGAAACCTGCGGAAATCCTGAATGCTCAGGCGGTTTTCGATTTATTGGAAAGTCACCAGCAAAGGAAAAGCTTGGTTATATCGAAGTATGGAAGAAGTTCTCATCACTGTTTAAAGCGCGAGGATACACACCCATACCACGATATCCTGTTGTAGCGCGATGGCGTACTGACACCGATTTTGTTCAAGCAAGCATTTATGACTTTCAACCCTATGTCGTCAAAGGAGAAGTAGCGCCGCCAGCGAATCCCCTCGTGATCCCTCAATTCTGCCTGCGTTTTAATGATATCGACAACATCGGATTCACCGGTGCTCATTACACAGGATTTGTGATGATCGGTCAACACGCGTTTATGCCCCCAGATGAATTTGATCAACAAACATATTTCGCAGATATTCATCACTGGTTAAGAAAAGGTCTTGGATTGCCAAATGAAGAGATTATCTATCACGAAGATGTCTGGGCTGGTGGCGGAAACTTCGGGCCATGTATGGAATTCTTTTCGCGCGGTTTAGAGCTGGGAAATCAGGTCTACATGCTCTATGAGAAAACGGATACAGGACATAAAGAGCTCGCAATCAAAGTCTTGGATATGGGGATGGGCCATGAACGAAACGCATGGTTCACAAATGCAGCGGCGACAAGCTACGAAACGACATTTCCAACAGCAATACGGGAACTCTACGCAAAAACCGGAATAAAAACGGATAAGGCGCTTGTTCAGCAATTTTTGCCTTATGCAGCCTACCTGAATATCGATGAAGTGGATGACATCGACAAGGTCTGGCGCGATATTGCTAAAAAACTAAATCACGATGTTGCCGAGATAAAAGGAAAAATAATCCCCTTGGCATCGTTGTATGCTGTTGCGGAACACACGCGCTCATTATTGTTTGCATTTAATGACGGCGCCTTGCCAAGTAACGTTGGCGGCGGATATAATCTACGAGTTATTTTAAGAAGGGCGCTTGATATGGTGGAACGCTACCAATGGAATGTCGACTTCCATAAATTATTCGAATTGCATGCATCCTATCTGAAACCGCTCTATCCGGAACTCGGTGAGAATCTTGACGACGTAAAAAAAATATTTGATGTCGAACGTGCAAAATACAAGGCAACACGGCAAAAAACACAGCAGCTCATGCAGTCACTAATGAAGAAAAAAGTAACTGATGCCGAACTCTTAAAAGTCTATGACTCTCACGGAGTAAGCCCGGAATTACTCGCAGAAGAAGCGAAAAAAAGTGGAAGCATGATAACGATTCCAGAGAACTTTTATGCACGGGTAACAGAGATCCATGAGAAGAAAGAGCAAAAGCACGCAACAAAAAAAGAATTCGAGCTTGATCTTCGCGATGTGAAGCCAACTGAAGCATTATACTTTAAAGACACGAAATTGACCGAAAATCAGGCAAAAGTCGTTAAAATCATCGGCAATCACGTGATTCTTGACAAGACAGTGGCCTATCCAACCTCTGGTGGGCAGTTGCATGACATAGGGGCAATTAATGGTCAGGAATTCATCGACGTGTTCAAACAGAATACAGTTATTGTCCATACGCTAAGAGAAAAACCGCGGCTTAAGGTTGGTGAGACCATCACCGTAAAAATAGATTATGACCGGCGACTGCAGCTTGGCCAGCATCATACGGCAACGCACATCATCAATGCAGCAGCTCGTCGCGTCCTTGGAAATCATGCAAATCAGGCATCAGCATTCAAAGACGTTCATAAAGCAAGAATAGACATCACTCACTATGAAAGCCTGTCGCCAGAACAGTTGCAGAAGATAGAGGAAGAGGCAAACAAGATCATTAGTCAAAAGATAAAGATTGTCAAATCGTTCATGTCTCGCCAGGATGCAGAAAAAACCTTCGGCATGTCCATTTATCAAGGAGGTGTGCCTATAGGAAAAGATCTTCGTATTGTGAATATCGTGAATACCGATGTTGAATGTTGTGGAGGAACACACCTCGATAATACTTCAGACGTCGAAAAAATAAAGATTCTCGGATCATCAAAAATCTCCGATTCGATTGTCAGAATAGAATTCGTTGCAGGGAAGAAAGTGAAAGAAGAGCTGTTGAAGGAATCACTGCTTCTTCAAGAGGTAATAAAAGTTCTTGGCGTCAAAAAAGAATTCGTCCCATCATACGCAGAAGAGATTTTTACCAGGTGGAAAACGATTGTAAAGAAAAAGAAAGATATGCCTGTTACCTTCTCATCAACGCAGGAAGAAATGAAAAGAGCGGAAAAAAGAAAAGATGCAGTAAAAAACAAAAGTGACAAAGATATCTTGGAAATGACGGCAAAGATCCTCAAAACACAGCCGGAGCACGTACCCAAAACGCTTAAGCGTTTCCTTGAAGAAATAATCAAAGAAAAAGAACAATAATCACTTGCGTAATATCCAGCGATTATATCCAACAGAAAACTTATGTCCGTCATATGCAAAGAGAAGATAGGTCTCCCCCGCATACTTTTCATCTGTTTCAGCTTGTATTTCAGCGTGCCGTATTTCTCCTTCTTTTGGTTGGATGTAAATAATCCTGCCAAGTCCCATTCTCGCCTGTAGCTTGAGATCTCTGGTTCCACGAACAGTTAAAGGAAGTCTCGCAAGAATTTTTTCAAGGTCTGCCACACCCATGCGACGATCAGACAATAGAGTAACCCTTCGTAAATTCATACTTACACCTCCCTATGATAAAGCACTTATGAATCTCTTTTTTAAAAGCCTTTGTCTATGACCTTTTGTAAATCTGCGGGTAACATTGACTTTATTTCCAGAGTTTTTTTTGTTGCAGGATGCTCGAAAACAACTTTGGAAGCATGAAGAAACTGACGTTTTAACGCAAAGCGTTTGGTAAAGATTGTATTAATCGTCTGGTTGCCATATAATAGATCACCAACAACAGGATATCCGTGGGAACTTAATTGAGCGCGAATCTGGTGCAATCGTCCCGTTCCCAAGGTAACCTCAAGGAGCGAGTACCCATTGATCTCCTTAAGAACGCGGTAATGAAGAACAGCGACTTGCGCGCCAGGATCATTTTTCGAGGTCATCATTGACTTATGCTGGAACCGATCAGTAACGCGTTTGAGATAGTCAGTAAATGATCCCTGTTTTTTTGTCAATATGCCTTGCACTAACGCCGTATAGGTTTTCTGCACATGATTATCCCGGATCATTTCATGAAGTTTAAGCAATGCCGGTCGATTTTTACCGACAATAACAATCCCAGAGGTATCGCGGTCAAGGCGATGAACAGCAGAGGGAGTAAACGTCGATGTGGCAGTAGATTTCAAATAGGTAAGAATCTGCTCTGAAAGACTCTGCGTAATCCCGGTGCCTGGTTGAGCAGCAAGACCAGAGGGTTTGTCAAGAACAAGAAGATCTGCATCTTCATACAGGACAGTAAAGGTGATATGTGCGCTATCACTCTTTTTTTCTTGGATAAACTCCTGAAGTTCAGCGTCAGGAAGATCAAACGCAACACGATCCCCTTTCAGGAGATGATGATCCTGCTTAACCCGTTTTCCGTTAACCGTAATGCTCCCAACACGAATGAGCTTGTAGATGTGCGCAAGCGTTGCGTTCTGGAGATTCTTACGAACATATTTATCAAAACGGAGGTTTTCGTCTTCAGGAGCTATAGTAAACGTTTTCATTATACAATAAGAATAGCTGGTTTTCCAGGAAGTGCCTGTCGTGCCTTCTCCTCGTTGCTTTGTTCTGCTGTTTTGATCTCTACAGCAAGATTAAACTCCTTTTCCAAAAAGGAGCTGTTTTCTTGCAAGGCCTTAAGCTCTTCTGCCTGAGTAAGGCCAGTTAAATTCAATTTATTCTGTACAAATCCCGTAATAATTTTGACCGCATCTTTCGATTTTGACCCGTATTTTTTCATTAAGGCCTTAAAGTCGCGTTCTGTCTCTCTACAAAAGTCTAAGAATAAGGGATACTTTTCTTTTGTACTGACAAATAAAAAAATCTTTTTCGGTTGTATTTTCACAAGACTAAGAATGCTTCTGATATCCACCTTAACGAAGTCGAAGAAGTCTTCAGCAGCTTCTGCCTTTACATTAATTTTTTTACTATTATAGGCTGGCCACTGTTCTAAAGAAACAAACGTTTTTTTTCCTCGCTGTGACCAGAGCTCTTCACAAATATGCGGCGTAAAGGGTGCAAACAGAAGAATCAGTTTTTCAAATGCGTCTTGATAGACTTTCGCTGAGACATACGCGCGATAGGGTGAGACATAATTAACAAACGACAGCAATTTATTCAGCGCAAGATGATATTTTAGCGCATTCACGTCTTCACCAACTTCTTTGATTAATCGATGAATCTTGCTCAGGACAAGGGCATCTTTTGTTGATGCTGTTGACGGCACTTTTTCTGCAAGAGATAAGAAGCGATGAACAAGGCGAGAAGCGCCTTCAATCCCTTTGTCCGTCCATTCAAGATCTTTATCAGGTCCAGCGCCAAAATTTAAGAATACGCGCGCGGTATCAATGCCATATTTCTCTGAGATTTCTTCTTGCGTAACAACATTGCCGCGCGATTTACTCATCACAAATCCATCTTTATGCAGCATTCCTTGATTGAACAAATTCGTGAACGGCTCATCAAATGACAAGAGTTTAAGATCACGAAGCGCCTTCGTAAAGAACCGCGCATAGAGTAAGTGCATGACAGCATGCTCAGCACCGCCAATGTATTGATCAACAGGGAGCCAGTATTTTACAGCCTCTTTGTCAAAAGCTGCATTCTTCGTTAGTCCAGTATAGCGTAAGAAATACCAGCTTGAATCGATAAACGTGTCCATCGTATCAGTTTCACGCCTCGCTTTTCCCTTACATGTTGGACAAGACGTATGCACAAACGTCTTTGACGTAAGGATAGGATTTCCTTCGCCACCAAAAATAACATCTTCAGGAAGCAAAACAGGCAGCTCTTTTTCAGCAACAGGAACAATTCCGCACTCGTCACAATAAACAATCGGGATAGGTGTTCCCCAGTAGCGCTGTCGTGAAATAAGCCAGTCTTTGAGCTTGTAATTAACAGTCTTCTTTCCAAGTTTTTTCTCTCCAAGATAAGCAGTTATTTTTGTTTTTGCCGTTTCATTATCTAACCCATTAAATTCTTCCGAATTAATAAGAACTCCAGAGTCTAAGTACGCTGCAGAAAGTTGTTTTATTTGTTTATCCGTCGGCTGAATCACTTGTTTTATAGCGATCTTGTATTTTTTTGCGAATTCAAAGTCCCGTTGGTCGTGAGCAGGAACAGCCATTACCGTCCCCGTTCCATAGTCCATTAACACAAAATTAGCAATATAAATGGGTAGCTCTTCGCCAGTTAACGGATGAATCGCATTTTTCCCAATGAATAATCCTTCTTTCTCTTTGTCTTCAGCAGCACGAGTAAACTTTTCATCAACAACAACTTTTTTAACAAAAGCTCTCACGTCTTTTTCATACGACGTTCCTTTGACAAACTCCATCACGTCAGGATGTTCGGGTGCATAGACTAAGAACGTGACGCCATACAACGTATCTGGTCTGGTTGTAAAGACTGGGATTATTTTTTTTGTCCCTTTAAGCGTAAAGTTAACAAGTGTCCCCTCACTCTTTCCAATCCAATTTCGTTGCATAACGCGAATGCGCTCAGGCCATCCTGTTAAGGTATTCAAATCAGTGAGAAGCTCTTCTGCGTAGTCAGTAATTTTCAAGAACCACTGTTCTAATTCTTTAATCTCAACATCAGTAGTTTCATGACGCCAGCATTTTCCAGAAACCACTTGTTCATTCGCCAAAACAGTCTTGCATTGAGGACACCAATTCACGGCAGCTTTTTTCTTGTAGGCTAACCCTTTTTTGAATAATTGTAAAAAAAGCCACTGCGTCCATCGGTAATAGTCTGGGGTATGGGTGGCAAGTTTTCTGCTCCAGTCGTAGCTTAATCCCAATTCGTGCTGTTGTCGAATGAAATTAGCAATAGCCTGTTCTGTAAAGACTTTCGGATGGCTTTTGTTCTTAATCGCAGCATTTTCTGCAGGCAAGCCAAAACTGTCATACCCCATAGGATACAGCACGTTATAACCATTCATACGTTTAAACCGAGCATAAATGTCACCGATAGAATAATTCTTCGCATGACCCATATGCAATCCTGACCCAGAAGGATAGGGGAACATCTCAAGACAGTAGAACTTCTTTTTCTTCGGATCGTCTTTAACCTGAAAAATCTTCGCGTCTTCCCACTTTTTCTGCCATTTCTTCTCAATTGCTTTAAAATCCATACGAAGGCTTATTTTTTGACTGTATAAAAATATTGTGAATGGCCCCCTTGTAGTAAGTTGCAAGCAAAGGATCATAGGAACAAAAGTTATCACCAAGTGAAGGTGCATTTTCGGATAAAACTTTAAATACTCAGGTGCAAAATAATACTCTATGGTCATTGAAAAAAAACTACGTGCGACAATACTTACCACGGGATTACTTGCAGGATGTTCCACTCAGGAAGATTCTGCATGGACTAGTGATTTCGGATCAGTAGCGCGAGCACCTGTTATCAGAAATGTCAGCAATATTCCTCTTGAAGTACGAAACGTCCCTATCCATTCTGGCGACATAGGCTACCCAGGACCAATTAATGATAAGACACGACGAAACTATGCTCGGGTAGCACTAGATCCAAGAATCGGTTACAAAATAATAGACAACGAAGAAACAGCATGGAACGTTGGCGTAGGGTTCGAGATTGGTTGGAATTTTAGCAACGGAGCAGCAGAGAGAAATTATCACGATCCACAAGGGGGTGACGACAGAGGAGCTGGTGCAGCGTTGACCTATTATTCCATCCACAGCAGTTTTGCATTTCCATGGAATCAATACGTGTTTCCCCACGCGTTTACTGAACTAACACAAAAGATCTCAGAGAATGTGTCAGTAGGTCTTGGATTTGATGTACAATACGAACAAACTTATATAGAAAACGGCTGGGATAGGTATGATAATTATTCGGCATGGAAACGATACGGACTTGCCGATGTTGTGCGCGGTACGCCCTATATTCACTTCGATTTCAAAGAGAAGGGTGAAAAAATGGGAATGGGGATCGATCTAGGGTTGCCTTTCTTTTTACACAAAAATGAGCACAGAATAGGAAAAGAAGCCGATGTCACCTATAATAATCCTGGGTGGTATGTTGCGCTTAGATATCGATTCTAAAGCCTGATTCTCGATAAGCATTTAAAGAGCGAAAAAGTCTACCCGTTCAATGGACCTGTAGCTCAGCTTGGATAGAAACAATAAAAACTGTTGTCTACAGCACTAGCCTTCTAAGCTAGGGGTCGCCGGTTCAAATCCGGCCAGGTCCGCTTTAATATTAGGCATATTACATTTCTGAGATTCCGAACCGTTTATAAATCGGGGATTTACTGGTTTATTATGCTAAATAAGTATATTCGGCCAAAGTTAAATGAAAAAAATTTCATTGTCCTCATTGTGGTGTCTATGCATTACAACTTTGGAGCGATACTTTAACGGGTAACCATCGCCGCGGAAGTGGTTTTAAAAACATAGACCATGTTAAAAATGCACTTTGCGATCATTGTGAAAAATATAGTATCTGGGTTGATGAAATAATGGTATATCCAGATTTAAACAATATTTCAGAACCGAATGAGGATCTTAATGAAGAAATTAAGAAAGGTTATTTAGAAGCAGCAAGTATCCTAGAAAAGTCTCCAAGAGGGGCAGCAGCGTTACTAAGACTTGCTTTACAAAATCTATGTCTTCAATTGGGAGAAAAAGGAAATGACTTAAATGATGACATTGCAAATCTTGTCAAAAAGGGGTTATCTGTGAAAATTCAGCAATCTTTAGATATATTAAGAGTTATAGGTAATAACGCCGTTCATCCCGGAACAATCAGTATAAAAGATAACAAAGAAATAGCCCTGGCTTTATTTGAGTTAATTAATCTCATCGCAGAATCCATGGTTTCAGAACCTAAAAGGATAGAGAGTCTTTACAAAAAACTTCCCCAGAGTTCTATAAAACAGATTACAGAAAGGGATAAAACCTGGAAATAGTCTCATTTAGTACGTACATAAGCCGGAATAAATATCAAATAAAAAAGCCTCACTTCAGGACCGTCTTACTTATAAAATCTCAGAAGAAGGAAAAAAAGACAATTCACTCTTCAACCCCACGCATAAACTACTTAAAATTAAAAATAGTCTAAAAGTTATGAATCTTCGTTCTTTCGATTTAGAAATGCTAGAATTGATTGGGCTAATAATTGGAGATGGATCTATTTTATATAAATATCGAAAGAAACATTATAGACTAAGTATTAGTGGCGATGTTCTACAGGATGTAGAATATTTCAAAAAAATGGCGTCCATAATCTACAACCCCACAAAAAAATGCCTAAAATTAGAGAAAGAAAACACAAAAAAGGGCATAGTTTAGAATTGTTTTTTGATAACAAAAAGTTTGTAAAATTCTTAGTAAAAGATATAAAAATGGATTATGGAAACAAAACTTTTAGAGTTAAGATCCCTAAAAGATTTCTCGACTGGGAATATTCGAAACACGTTCTACGAGGGTTATTTGAAGCAGACGGGTCGCTTTACTTCTCAAAAAGTAAATCAATTGACAAATCAACATATCCTAGAATAGAACTAAGAACCAGCAGTAAAAATCTCGCATCACAAATTTTCAGTATATTAGCAAAACAAGAATATAGAGTGCGGATAATGAGGACCAAGTACAAAGATTTTAAAGTGTATCTCAGCGGTACCAAAATGCTAGAAAAATGGGTTAGAGAGATAGGTTTCAGCAATAATAACACTATAACCAAATATCTGTTCTGGAAAAAATTTGGCCATTATATCCCAAAAATTACACCAAGTCAAAGAAAGATACTTTTAAAAATTGATAATCAGGATATATCTCAACGCGGCAGCGTACCCAAGCGGTTAAGGGAACCGAACTAGAAAAACTAGTGTTCAACCTGCAGCCGTAGGGTAGAGAGCGGTTAATAAGCAATTATCCGTAGATCCACAGGTTCGAATCCTGTCGCTGCCTTATCTTTGTATAGAAATCAAAGAAATAAGAACATCTTTATGCAGAAAATATCGAGGCATCAACGCGGCGATAAAGACAATTTTAAAGCATAACGATTCTCTTCAAGAACAAGAAGATCATCTTTGATCATCCCCTCAAGAATAGTCTGCATTCGTTGAGCATCGGAACACTCAACAATCTCGAGTAGTTGTTGAATGCTAAAAGATTCTTTTTGATGAGTCAATAAATGCCGCAACATCTTCGCGCGTATCTGCCGGTCAGATCCTTCAAACTTCGATTGTCGTGTCTTCGGTTTAATGCCCGTCTTTCTCGATGTTAAGAATAAAGCGCCATAATCCATCAGGGCATTATGCCAGTCACGGCTGTGTCCATGAGGAAGACACTGTTCAGCAAGAGCCCATAAGTCTGTGTCAGAAATAGCTGGGTCCAAGCCAAATTCATGAATAAAGATGCGCCGAATATTCGTGTCAACAGTCACCACATCAGCATTGAAAGCAAAAATCCTGACTGCGCGTTCTGTATACGGCCCAATGCCGGGAATTTTTATGTCCAAATCAAGTGCTTTTCTGATATCTCCCTGGAAATGCTGAACAATATGATTGCTTGCATTGTGAAGATTCACGGCACGGTTATTATATCCAAGTCCCATCCACATCTCAAGAGCATGAGAACGTTCTGCTTTCGCAAGGTCCTCAACACTCGGCCATTGCTGAATCCATCGTTCATAGAAGGGAATCACGCGATCAACCTGCGTTTGCTGTAGCATCACTTCAGAAACGAGAATGCGATACGGATCAGTAGTCTGTCTCCACGGAAGAACACGTCCTTTTTCGCGATAAAACGCCAGAATCTTCTCTTGAAAGACAGTAATCTGCTGAAGGGTAGGAATCATAAACTCTGAAGATACTCACGCTTGTATTTATAGCCATGTTTCTTAGCTAATTGCGCAAGCACATGATCAAAACGACTTCCGTATTGTGCCGCCACTTTCTTTCGTTCTGCAACATCTTCAGGTAATCCAAGCGATTTCGCAACGTCTCTAAAGATAATCTTCTTTTGCTGCGGCGTAATCTTAAGGAGAGGATCAATCTGCATCGCATAGCGAACGAGATCGGGGTCTAAGAAAGGTGCAACAAGAGTAATGCCAAAATGTCGTGCTAAACACAGATCTCTCGCTAAATCTCGCGTTTCCATATGCTGTAATCCTTCCCATAATCGTTGTTGGATGGTTTCTCGCGAATAATCTTTCCCATAATCAACGTGTCGTCTATATCCTGCAAAGATCTCCTCAGCTCCGAGCCCACCTAATACGACACTGATGCCGTCTTTTTTTGCCAGTTCAAGAATGCAATACACCACACATCCAACACCAACAGTCGTCGCATTGAGAGGAACGTGATCTGTTTTGAACAGATTGACGACAGTAGTAATGGCGTCTTCAGCCTCCTGCAAGGAAAGAACGCGAACAGTTAATGGCCAGTGTTGCTTTTTTGCTAAATCTTGGGCCCATCTGAGGTCGTCTGAGCGCTCCAAACCAACCGTATACAGCTGAAAATTCGTCGACAGCAAAGCAATCGTGCTTGAATCTACCCCGCCAGAAAATCCAATACCGACTCGTCCTTCTTGTTTCACCGCTTTTTTGAGCAAGGACACAAGCCGCGGGATAATCTGCTGTTTATCAGTTGTGAACGGAGTTCTCTCAAGATCTTTTCGTAAGGCTTCAAACATACAAAAAACAAAGAAAAGAAGAGTATAAAAGAATGATGAAAAAAGAAAAAAAGAAGCTTAGTGTTTCTTCTGGGGCGTTATGGCCATTGGCTCAAAATCAGCCATCTTTTTCTGCTTTCTCTTCCCGCCCGTAAAGATGAGTCGAAGGAAGAAAATCGCAACGATGACTAAGATAACGTCGCCAATGATCCAGAAGACCTTTGAGCCTTCCATATTAAAGTTTAAGCCGCCAAGACCTGAAGAGGTCTTCGTTGCTTCAGTAACATCAACCGTGAAAATCTGTGTGCCAAGTGTTTGTCCGCTTGCATCTTTCACGATAACAGCGCCAGAGTAAACACCAGTAGAGTCTGCCTTTGCCTTCAAGTTGAGGAAAACAGTGCTGGTTTGTCCTGGGCTGAGGAATACGGTCTTGCTGGAAGCTGGTTCAGCAAAGTCCTCGACATTGTCAAGGCTGATTGTGTAACTGTCGCCAGTGTCTTTGTTATTGGTGAGAGTCACAGCAACGCTTGCTGACTTTGTTTCCATGACTGTTAAAGCATCCTGATCAAGAGCAAGAGTAACCTCTCGTGCAGCTGGTTCGCCATTGCCATTTTGGCCGTTTCCTTCACCGAACAACTCACAGGTGTTTTCGATCTGAACGTTTTCAGTATCGCTGTTTTTGGTGTTGTCATAGAAGGTTTGGATCTGGATAATGTAGGTTCCAGCTTTGACAGTGCGTGGGCTGATAGGAACACTAATGGTTTCCGACGTTTGATCATCTTCATCAAGTTCTAGGTTAGAAAGGGGAACTTCCTGGATACCTAAACTCTTGCTGAACACTTCAACACGGATTCTGTCTTCATTAGACTGCCCCAAGTTAACGAGATCAAGACTCAATTGGATGGAACTGTCATCGCACGTAACTGCTTGCGGGCTTGCAATTGCAGATTTAATGCGAATATCATGGCTATCTCGTTCAACGTTCAACGTGAAAGTAATGATCTCTCCATGGAGTGCATCGTTAGCATCTCGTCCTTCAACGGAAAGCTCACAGTCGATGCTGTCGTCTTTCGCAGTTTCATCAATGTCAAGGACAAAGCTTTCTCTCGTGTCATCGCCTTCAGAGATATCTCCAAGATTTTGATCATCATCGTCAACGTCAATGTCTTCGTCAGGTGAACACTCAAGTCGTAAACGAACGTCTTGAAGCTCTAAATTGCTGTCCTTATCAAAATTGTTTTCAACAACAACTTCAAAATCAAGAGATTCGCCTGGTTCAAGCTTATCGACTTCGTCATTGTTATCAATGTTTTCGGTTCCAGCATCAGACCTCTTAACATCAATATCATTGATTTCCAATTGATTCTCTCGTTGACCAAAGATTTTGACTTCAACAGTGGTAGTAGGGATTCCTGCTTCAGTAATGTCGAAGAATGCGCTTCCTAGCTGGAAAGAAGACTCCTCAAAGTTATTATCCACAGCGCTTAAACTTGCGGGGATAAGGCTTTCGAGTTGGAATGAACCGCTTGGATTGGTGCTATCGAGCGTAATAGTGTTGCTATCAAGATCAAAAACAAGCAAATTAGGATCGCTCTCGAGTTTGTTCTCAATGGCAGGGAGGTTGCTAAAACTGAGCGTCTGATCAAGCTTGAAAGGCGTTGATCCAACAAAATTCTTAAACGTGACTGTGACTGGGTTTGTGCTGTCGCTCGTAAAGGTAAGCGAAGTGGTATCAGAAACTGCTCGAGGACCATCATCGTCTTCAGGATTAGATGCCTCTTGGCTCTGACTCCCGAGTGTAACGTCGCTGGTTGTGACTACAGCATGAGCGTTCATAGCGCTAAGACTGAGTAAACTAAGAACAACCATACACCAGATGACTAGTTTGTTATTCATTGTGTAATAACCCCCAAAGATATTGTTTTAATGCCTATATTGTAGTGTGTAAATTGTGTTGCTATTCCGTAGTTGTAACCACTATATAAACCTTTTGATCTTGCTTCTAGTAAGCAAACGGATGCCAACGACGATAAGGGCAAGGAGTAAGACGTTTAAGACGATCCAGACCCAAAGTGGAACGCCTTGGAAAAGCGATGTCTGTACAGGTATAACCTCGCCAACTTCTAATGTAACGGTCTCAGAAGCAACCGTTTCCTCTGCAGTCCGTGCTTCCACAACAATACTATAGAGTCCCTGTTCAACATCATCCTTAATGCGCAGTCCTAAGAAAACCGTGCTGGTCTGCCCAGGATTCAGCATAACAGAAGTTGATGCAGGCTCGGCAAAATCAAGGATATTGCGCGCCTCGAGGGTAAACAAGGTCTTTTTATGAAGATTATTAGTCACTTCTAGAGGAAGAGACACAAATTTCCCAGGTAGCGCCATAACGGTTTTTTCAAGCGGCTGAATAATTGCCGCCGAAGGAATGTCCTCGACAAGGAACTTGCTTTCACAGATAACAGTAAGAGGGATAGTTGTTGATGTTGACCCGCCGTCATACGCGACACGGACATCAAATAAGTATTCTTTCTCAGCGATATTCGTTGGTAATACGAATTGGAGCTGCTTTGACTCTTCATTCTGTTCTTCAGACGTGAAGCTCTCAAGCGCAAATGATTCGCTTTGCTGGCTTATTTTAAGTTCTCGATTTTCAAGAGTAATGCGTACATGATCATTGTCATTCTGGCCAACATTCGCCACCTTCACGTTCGCAAAGACTGAGTCTCCGCAGGCAGCAAGTGGCTGGGAAAACAGGGTATTCCGCTTGTCAAGTGCGATTTTCTTGTTCTCTAACTCGATATCCACTGGAATAGTTTCTAACATACAGTCTAATTGCTCATTCTCATCATCAAATGCCTTAATGATAAGATCAAACGCATCATCAGGGTCTATTTGGTTGCTGTCAACGGGAATCGTGAGGCTTAAGGAAAAGTCATCCTCATCGTCATTTTCGATATTTTGGGTATTCGACGCAGCATCAGCAACACGTCGTCCGCCTTCAGCAAAGAGAAATGCTTCAACCTGAACGCGCTTGTCGTTCAGTCCAACATTGCGAACAGTTACGTCAATATCGATCACGTCACCAGGCTCAAAGTCATCGCCGTCATCAGGACTGTCTATAGTGACTTCCAAGTCATCGCCAACAATACCAAAGTCACAGACATCGACATCGACAACGAGATCCAACGTCAGCGTGTCATTAGCAGTACCTGAAATAGTATCTTTGACGATTAAATCGCCTCCAAAGGACTCAAAATCGATCAGGGGATCTGAAACGAAGGTCAGCGTAACGCTTGCTGTTTGATTAGGAGCAAGAATGCCTGGAGCTGAACAAGAAAGTGTAATTTGGTCGTTATCATTGTCAATAAGATCGACCTGAGAGGCGTCACATGCAAGAGTAATGCCAGTTGTCCCTGTATTAGTCACCGTAAAGGTTGCTGTTTGCGTCTGGCCCTGGCTTAAGGACACCTGAAGAACATCTTCAAGAACATCAAGGCTGCTTTGTGCAAAGACGAATGGGCTGCAGAGTACAAGAAACACGAAAGTAAAAAGAGTGAGTGGTAGTTTTGAGTGAATCATGTGCCCCCCGATCATTTTTGTTGCTATTGAGGAGTTACAACTGGTATTTAAAGGTTTCTATACTTACCGCGTGAATCGCAAGAAAAATCGCCCAATAAACCATCCTAAGAGCGCACCAGCAAAGATATCACTCAGATAATGCAGCCCGAGATAAACTCTGCTCAAGCAGACAAAAACAATAAGGGCGAGCCACACCCAGCGAAGCACCGATGAGGAAGGATACGCACTGAACACAAAAGGAAGCGTCAAAAACGCGACTGTTGCATGCCCGCTCGGAAAGGAAAAGGTCGTGCTTTCAACAAGTTCAGGTAATTGAAGAGCAATCGTCGGTCTGACGCGGCCAATAAGCTCCTTGATGATAGACACAACAACGAGAGAGGAGAGGAACGCAAAAACCAAGGGAAGAATCTTCTTTTTCGCTTTCTTGAAAAGCAGTGCAGCAGCAAGAACAGCAATCACCCCCTTGGTAAAGAAACTGGTGGATGATACAAGAAGGCTGTCAAGGACAAGGGTTTTAATCCTAAAAATAAGGAAAAGAATCTGGGTATCAAAAAACAACGACGTAAGAAACGCAATAAACGCAAGACAGACCCATACCCATATGCTCTTTATAGTCCTAAACATCGTTCCCTCAATTGCTCCATACTATGCTCATATCGGTCGCGCTGGTTGGTATTTTTCAAGAGTTCGAGGTTTTTATAGTCGATGTCTTTCTCAATGCTCTGAAGAACATCTGATGCAGCACGACTACGTTGAGAGATGCGGAGTAAAGCGTTAAAATCCTCAAGATCCTGAAGATCTTTTTTGGCCATCTTTTCTGCCTCATGAAGTTTATCCTGAAGCTCGAGAGTGAATTGCTGGCACAACGAAGAATCCGGGCGTTCAGCAAGAAGATCGCACTCTGCCACGCGTTTTTGAAGCGCCTCTTCTGCACCCTCAAGAGATATATGCGTGTCTTTGACAATTCGTTCTTGTTCTGCCTGCTCCTGTGTTTTTTCGCGGATTTTCTCGTCATCACGAAGGCGTTCAGCATCCATCAGCTCAACGTCAAGACGCGCCAACGCACGTTGTCTGGCTCCAAGATCACGCTGTACAGAGCTGGCGTGTAACTGGGCTTCACGAATGCTTTCCTGGCAGTATTCAATGGCATATTGGCTGGTATCAGGAACAGTCTCTTGGGGTGTGCATCCGCCCAAAAAGAGAAGTACAAAGAATACGATAAAATACCAGTTGGGGAAACTCTTTGAGAGCATACCCTAAAAGGCGGGTAAATGTTTAAAAGCTTTCTGTCAAAACAGCGAAAAAGATAACCCCCGTTTTTCTGCGGGGGCTTTGTGGTGCTTGGTCACAAACGGAGGTTTGATGACGTTGCAAAGAATACTAGTAATAGAACGACATTATTTATAAACATACTGAAAGGAATAGTTAAAAAATAGTAAAAAAACAGTAAAAATCTCTCTAAAGGACGAGACTTTCTGCTGTTTCCGTCAAGTAGATGACTTTGTCGCGCCCCTCTTTGACGATCTTAACAAAGCCTTTTTTTGCCAATTCCTCGATTTTTCGCTGGGTTGTCGGCGCAGTAATATGGAATTCATGCCCCACATCCTTATAGGTAATCTTTTTCCCAAGCGCTTTTTGGTTATGAATGAACTTCACGATATTAAGAAGGTCCTCATGAAGCATAACTGGTGCGACTGGACGCGGTAATTCGCGGGACTCTTTCTCGAGATACGATAATTCTTTCATCGATACCGTTGAAGGGTCAAGAGGGATAAGCAGTAACGCGTCAGATACCATAATAGCGTCATTAATCTTCAGAAGGAACCGGAGCACGGCATCAAATCCATATTTCGTAATCAGATAATCAATGCGGTCAAGCAGAACAACGCTTTTCGGATATTTGCGGACAAACTCGACAATATATTTTGTTAGCGAAGCGAGGTCAGAAAGACTCGTCACGCCCTTTTCCTTCGTATCGGAAAGCCAAAGGAAAGAAGAAGAATCAATTCCATATTTTTCCTGAACAATACTGAAATTTTTCCTGGTGATGCACAACCCCTTGAAACCCTTTGCGGTCTTATCCAGGAAAAGAGAGAACGTTTTCTTAGGAGAACTCTCCTTGATAAGGTAGCTTGACCGGGATTCAAGATCAAAGGATCCCTGAGTTGGAGCGTCTGGAGGACGCAAGTCAAGGAACCGCTTCATACGAGGGCTTTCTTCAATCATGTTTTTCAAGCTCTTAGTCATTTGATTAAAGGTGGTCGTTAATTCAGAAATCTCATCACTCGATGGCGGCTCTTGGAGCTGAACATCAAAATTTCCACCACTGACTGTCTGTGCGGCTTCAGAGAGCGTGTGAATTGGTTTGATAAGGTAGCGAATAAGGTAAACCATAATAGCAATAGCACAGATAATGCTCAGAAGAGTCGTGATTGTTAAGATAATACGCGCATTGCGAACAGCTTTGTAGGACTGGTCATCAGCATGAATGCTGAATGTTTTTGCTCGGTGGGCAATTTCTTCCAGGATCGCAACAGCGTCACCAACATCAGTTTCAAGTTGCTTGAGTGCAGCTACTTTTTCAGCGCGCCGGTCTGATTTTTCAAAGGGGTCTTGTGCCTCAAGCTCGCTCAATCGCTGGTTCATGATTTTAAACGCAGTTTCTTGGATGATTTCCTGTTTCTTTGACACGGTCTCAAGGTTACGGAGAATGACCTCATCTGCCATGAGACTACGAAGGTTAATCTCTGCCTCTAAGAAGTCTTGGTTAACGGTTTTATACTGGTCTTTAAGATCATTGAGTTTTTCTTCTGAAGATTCGACAGAGAATTTTTGCATGAGTTGATTTGTTTTCCACAAGGCAAGAATCATCGTGCTCGCTGCTTCAACACCAGGCGAAGTGACTTTCGTAACAACCAGAAGTTTTTGGTTGATAGATCCGGTAAAAAGGATCCCTGTCAGTCCGCTTACAACTACAAAGAAGACCAATATCGACAATGCCACCACAAATTTCTTGCCGATCTTCATAGGACAGTAAAAAAACAGTTAAAATGAAACACTTTAAATACTTATGGATAATTTTCTTAAAAATGAAAGAAGAGATGTCAATATTGCTGCGCTACGCAGGCGCACTAGTGCTTCTTTTTGCAAGTTCATATCTCGTTCTACCATTCTTAGTGAATACATCTTTTTGGGTAGAACAAACGTTGAAGATATTTACTGAGGTATCTATGGAAGGAAACGTGT
>CAYJLN010000008.1:0-21785 GCA_964371275.1 Candidatus Woesearchaeota archaeon | reverse complement strand
ATCCTACGGCGCCAGACTGACAAATGAATGATATTCCTCCTGCCTTTGGGCGCTTGAGGCGAGAAATGGGAAGGAATAACGTATCAATATTCGAGGTGGTATCAAGAACGCCCAGGCAATTTCCCCCAATCAGCCTCATGTTATTTTTCCTGAGAACGTTGAGTATGTCGTGTTCTGCTTTGGTGTTTCCAATTTCGGCGAATCCCGCCGTGACCATAATGAGGTGCTTGATTCCTTTCTTAGCGCAGTCGTTGATGACTCGAAGCGCAAGATCTACAGGGACAGAAATAACAGCAAGATCAATTGGTTCGTTCACATCATGAACTGACGGATAACATTCAATACCAAGAATGCTTTCTGTGTTTGGGTTGATAGGAAAGAGCTTGCCGCGATATTTGTGCTTTAAACTGTCAAGAATAACGTGTCCAATTTTTGAGGGATTACGCGAGGCACCGATCACGGCGATTGACTGCGCATGAAAGAACGTCTCTAAGGAAACCATCGTCGTGTATCATCTTTCTTTGCTGTTCTGCACTTACTGCTGGAAGAGATTGATGTGTAAGTCCGGCACTGCCGATGCAACATCTTCTTCCTGCGCAAATTCGCATGCTTGCTGCACTTCTGTCCCTTCAAGGACCTCTACTTTCAGCGCATGGGAGAGATCAAAGAGTTCTTCTTCTGTATAGTCAGACCAGTACTGTTTTGGAAAGAGCTCGATGGGGTTATAAATTTCTGGTTTTAGTCCATGGACACCAACGATTTGTTTTGCTTTGAAAAGCGGGAAGTCGTTCTCAAACCCTACGATAATATGATTAGACTTGATCCAGAGAAATGATGCGCGCTCTTTCAATGTGGATGTCCAGTCAACGAGACACTCTTCAACAGACGCATGTTTTCCTGTTGGGATCAGGGGTTTTGTTTCCTTTTGTTGCGGTCCTTGCTGCCGTTGTGGCGGTGTTTCTTTTTTTACTTGGTTAAACTGGGGGAGCTGGAGTTTTAACGGCTCATTTTTTCGTAGCGGCCGTTGTTCTAACGAACCGGTACAGGCACTGACGAGAAGAGTGATAATAAGTATTCCGACCATAACCTCTTTTTTCATCTGTTCACCTCATGTTACTGATTCACCACACGTCATAAAGTCGCAGATTGCGCCTGTGTGTCTGAATCCCCTAGCACGACATTTGAGAATACATTTTTCCAGAATATTTAAACCTTCCTCTACTTCCCGTTCTGTGATAATATAGGGCGGGATCAGGCGAATACCTGCTTTTCCGCATCCGATAAGAATGAGTCCTTGCTTCATCGCTTCAATAACAAGGTTGTTTTGCGATTCTTTGCTGGGGAGATCAAAGGCAAGCATCAGTCCTTTTCCTCGAACGTTGGTGATCTCAAAGTATTTTTCGCTGAGCTCGTGCAGTCGTTTTTTCATCTTGTCACCGATGTGCTTGATGTGCGTGAGGAGTTTCTTCTTTTTAATGATCTCAATGATGTTCTTCCCTAGTGCAAGATCAAGAATATGACCGCCACCCCAGGTGTTTGATATGGCACCGACATCGGGGAACCATGACTTGTGGCTGATGGTTGCTCCTACCTGCAGCGCCTTTGACGCAGCCATGACGTCTGGTTGAATGCCGTAATAAGTGAACGCCCACCATTCTCCTGTTCGTCCCATGCCAGACTGGACTTCATCTGCAATGTAGGGAATATCATACAGCTGACAGAGCGATCTGACTTTTTTTATCATTTTGAGGCTGGCAACATTGTAGCCTCCTTCTCCTTGGATATGTTCGAGAATGACGCACCCAATTTCTTCTGGCGCATATTCTCTGTTGATGAGATTTTGCAGTGCTTCAGCTGCTGATTCGTTGTAGGGCAATCGCCGTGCAGGGAAGGAGAAAAAATGTTTTTTCTGGACTTGTTTGGAATTGGTTACTGACAGTGCCCCTAACGTTCTGCCGTGAAAGGCGCCTGCGAAGGAGACGAGCACTTTTGCTGTTGGACGACGACGCATACAGATCTTGATGGCGTTTTCGACTGCTTCTGTGCCTGAATTGTTCAAAAAAGCGGCGTTGAGTTCTTTTGGTGTGATTGAGAGAAGCTCTTCAAGCAGATCGGCATGCTCTTTGACATTAAAATCCTGACCTGCAAACTTGATAGGAGATCGATTTGCGTATTGTTTGATGGTTGCGATGAGCTCGGGATAATTGTACCCTAAGGGGTTCGACGCAATTTGCGATCCAAAATCTAAGAACGTGTTGCCATCAATATCTTTTGCATAACATCCCTGTCCTTCACCACTAAAGACAATTGGATATGCATCAAAGGTGCCATTCTTTTTTTTCAGAACATCGAGGACCTTCTTTGCTTGCGGTCCTGGAATTGCTGTTTTAATTGACGCTTTCATCTGACCTCTTTTTTTCTTTTGAGATGACTTTTATGATTTATAAATTATTAGTCGCCAGGTTTGTAGTGCTCAGTACGCTCGAAGAAACGCCCTAAAATACGCTCAAGATCTTCTATTGTACTGTATTGTTCATGCGAAATATTTGGGCACCCGGCAATCATCGCTGACAATCTTTTTCCATCCATTGGACGGTGAATACACAGAATACGCTTCTTCCACTGAACTGCGCATCCTATCTCGGATCCAACTCCAAGACTTGGCGAGGTTACTTCGGCGACAAGAGTATCTGCTCGCTGTAGCCATTTTATATCTCGTTCATAGATCTGCGCATCTGTTATTCCATCTTCTCCCATTAATGCAAGAGTTTTATCACCGACATGCTCTGTTAAGACTTCACCATACTTTTTCAGTAGCGGGATAATACGCCCATACCATTCAACATCTTCTCTTCCACCGCGAATTGATCCCGCAAAATAAATACTCTGAGTCATTTTCCAAATTCTCCTTTTATATCACAAAATAAGGCGACAAATCGTCGCGTGACACTTCTAATTCTTTTTTCCTCTTCTTAAAAGAGCGCAACGGCTTTATAAATATATAACCCAATATAAGAAGAATTACTTTGCGATGCGGATCTGCAAGGTATCTTTAATCCGGCCAGTAGACGGCCAATACGACGTAATCGTACAAATCTCCGACGGCACAAACTCAAGCATTGCCGTTCCTCCGGGTTTGGCTCCTACGGTCCGTTGATCACACCCACTAAAATCAAGACCGCTATAGTACACACCGTTTGAACGTACCGTCAACAACAACTTCACTGGACTGCCTGATTGCACGGCAATGGAATTCACGTCTTTTCCATCCATATAAAATCCCCGATCATCAGCTTCCACACTAAACTCTTGGACCATTGGTTTAGGCTGTGGTGCTGGAGGAGGTGACGCAACTGGTTTTTCTTTTATTGGCGTTGGCGCAAGTTGTTGCACAGGAGTAGGCAGAGTCTTTGCACCGGGTTGTGCTGGTGGCGTTTGCGTCGCACATGCGCTCAGCAACATCATTACCGCCACTGTGATTATCACCACTACTTTCATTTTGCACATAAAGACTCTTTTCCTTATAAATCTTCTCTTCTTCTTATTGTTGTTTAGCCCAATAAGCCTTATATATGGTCACATTTTATCCCCCTTATGAAAACCGATTCCCCCAACGAAAATATGACTGTTAGGAAAGCAAATTACGATATTGATCCTCTTTTTCTTAACCGATGGTCTCCTCGGTCGATGACGGGCGAAGCATTACACGAACAAGAGTTTATGCCGTTGTTTGAGGCAGCACGATGGGCCCCTTCCTCGTATAATGCGCAACAATGGAGATTTCTCTATGCCAAACGAAATACGCCAAATTGGACTCTTTTCTTTGATTTGCTTGTTGAGGGCAATAAGTCGTGGGCGAAGAACGCGGGATTACTTGTTGTTGTTATCTCGCGGAAAAACTTTGAACATAATGAAAAACCGTCACGCACCCATATTTTTGACGCAGGATCTGCATGGGAAAATCTTGCGCTTGAAGGCGCACGACGAGGCTTAGTGGTGCACAGCATGGAAGGCTTTGATTATGAGAAGGCCAAAAGTGTTTTGCACATTCCTGACGCATATGATGTCTGCGCGATGATCGCGATTGGCAAGCGAGGAAAGAAAGAAGATTTACCAGCTCAGCTTCAAGCGATGGAACAACCGAATAGCAGACGTCCTTTGCACGAAATTGCTATTGAAGGGCTCTTTAAAGGGAAATAATCTTTTTTAGAAAGCTATATATAGCATATATTTTTCTCTTTTTTGATGCAGTATCAACTTCGCGTGTTACGTGGCGGACTTTCTGTTTTTCAAGAAGGGACCTATGGACCGCAACCGTCTCCCTTGCACGTTCCTTCTCCCCTACGACAAGAATATGCACGGCTAGTCAACTATTGTCTTGCTCGTCGCGAGGAACTGTTAGCTATGCAACATGATGGAAAACTAACGCTTGAAGAACTTGGGGAACGTTTGCGATGGGAATTGCTTCCTCTTGAAAAAAAATTGAATCACTTGCGCGACGACATCCTTTCTAATCAATTATCGATCTGTGCTTTCTGTAATCGTCCTGAGTAGTCAATATAGACCGTTTTTATTTCTGAAAATTCATTGATCCCTTCTATGCCTGCTTCTCGTGTGCCATTCCCTGTTTTCTTTACACCACCAAAGGGCAAGTGGACTTCTGCTCCGATGGTCGGTGCATTTACGTAGGTAATGCCTGCTTCAAGTTTTTCAATGGCGCGGAAAGCCTTGTTGATGTTTGCTGTGTAAATCGATGAACTTAGACCGTACTCTGTCGCATTGCAGATTTTGATCGCGTCGTCGAAGTCGTTTGCCGTAATTAGAGAGATGACTGGCCCAAAGATTTCCTCTTGTGCGATACGCATCGCTGGTTTGACGTCTGTGAAAATCGTTGGTTTATAGAAAAACCCCTTTCCCTTCATGATATACCCACCACTGACGAGCTTTGCTTTCTCCCGTGTTCCAATATCGACGTAGCGGTGCGTTTTATCGACTGCTCGTTGCGCGATGAGAGGACCGACATCAGTTGAAGATTTGAGAGGATCGCCAACCTTCAGTTTTTCTGTTCGTTTGATCAACATGTCCTCGACTTTTTGCTTGATGTTCTTATGGACAATAAGGCGCGAGGCTGCGGTGCACCGTTGTCCTGTTGTTCCAAAGGCACCAAAGAGAATCCCTTCCATTGCCACTTCAAGATTCGCATCTTCCATCAGAATAATGGCGTTTTTTCCACCCAATTCAAGACCAAGACGCTTAATTCCGATGTTTTTTGTAATCCATTCACCAACATCGCGCGATCCTGTAAAGGAAATTGCGCGGATACGAGGATGAGTCACGATGGCATGGCCAACTTCTTCGCCTACGCCTGTTATAATATTTACGACCCCTTTGGGAATGCCAGCTTCTGCTAATATCTGGACGAGCTCATAGACACAGAGTGGGGTATCAGAACTTGGTTTGATGATACTTGTATTTCCGCAAATCAATGCTGGCGCTAACTTCCAGGCTGGAATCGCAATCGGGAAATTCCATGGGGCGATTAATCCGCAGACGCCGACAGGCGTTCTGATAGTGCTGCAAAATTTATTTTTTAATTCTGACGGCGTGGTATGGCCGAACAATCGTCTCCCTTCTCCTGCCATATACTCAAAGACATCAATGGCTTCTTGGACATCCCCAAGACCTTCGGGGAGCACCTTTCCCATTTCTGTCGAAACAAGCCTTCCTAATCGCTCTTTGTTTTTTTTCAGAAGACGAGCGACTTCAAACAAGATCTCTCCGCGCTGTGGTGCGGGAAGCGAGGACCATGCAGGCAACGCTTTTTCTGCTGCGTCAACTGCTTTTTCGACGTCTTTCGCTGTTCCTTGCTGGAATCGTGCAAGGAGATGTTTGTTGGATGGATTAAGACTCACGAAGGTTTTTCCTGAATCAGAATTGACATATTCGCCATGAATATAGTGGCCGTATTCCTTCATCGATTCACCTCTTTGTTTTTTGAACGGACGAGCTTTCTTAAATAGTTTCCGACTTATCAGCTGTTTTTTATGACCTGCATCTTTTTATTAACTACTCTTTAATAATAACATTAAGAAACATTTATAAAGCCCTGTATATTTGCTTTCTATATGGGTAAGGGCGCTATGTTAGAGTTAGGACGACGCATAGAGGATGCTCTTTTAGGTCCTTTTGTCGGTCAATTCTATTGCATTACGACGCGACCCGATCCCAAAGATTCTTCTGATAATGATCTACACCGTCAGTTTATTGCTCTCTCGCGTGAAGAGATAGAAACGTCGCGCCGCCACTACATGAGCTACGACTGGTTACGCGAGAAAATGGAACGTGCTCCTGTGAAAAGACATCAGTCACTCCTTCTGTATTTCGATAGCAATGGAGGTCTTTCCCCGCCAGCAGTGCCAGATTCTCCTTTACGGTTGCGTATTACTCCGCGCCAGGGATTGAATTTTTCTTTCTCTCCTGAACGCTATCATTCTTTTTGTAGTGATGTTGAAACGTGGAGGCATAATCGACGTGGTAAACCTGGACAAATGTATAACTACAATACTTATGGCAGATTCGTCTCTTTTTCACCCTCCCTCCAAGAATGCATTGAACAATTTGATTGGAACACTCATGTTGGTACAGCACATGAACTCCAAGCGCGAATGTTAGCGAGCGTTGATAGCGCGCGTAGAGCGCTTGGTCACCCTGGTGTCGCGTTTCGCGATGCTAAGGACAGAATCTTCCGCTTAGACCCACCAAAACCTGAATCACCTGAAAAAAATTAGTTTTCTTGACTACTCCTTCTTTAAGAGGGTCAGTATTATTGCTTTCTGCATATGAAGCCTGTTTTCTGCCTGGTCAAACACGACTGACTGGCTGCCGTCAATAATCTCGTTGGTGACTTCTTCGCCTCGTTTTGCAGGCAAGCAATGCATGAAGATAGCTGTGTGTTTTGCGTGGCTCAACAATTGCCGATTGACCTGATACGGTCGAAGGATGTGTGCGCGTCGCTGATGCTCTTCTGGCGGAATACGATACGACATCCAGCTATCGGTGTAGACAATATCTGCGTCTTTGACTGCTTGCTCAGGATACTCGGTAACTACAAGGGAACAGTGATTTTTCTTGACGAGCGCGTGGATGTCTTTTAATACGTCGTGTTGCGGAAGAAATTCGTCTTTATGCGGGCATCCAATCCCAAGATCGATGCCTAAAATTGCACAGGCGTAGATCAATGAATGCGTGACGTTGTTATTGGCATCGCCGACATACGCAATTTTTAATCCTGTGAGTTTCGTTTTCTTTTCTTTGATCGTTAACAGATCACTTAGAATCTGACAGGGGTGCTCCACTGATGTTAGCCCATTGATCACTGGAATCGATGCGTTCTTTGCAAAAGTACATAATTCTTCGTGATTGTGCATACGAATCATCACCAGATCACAATACCGCGACACGACACGGGCCACATCTTCTAGAGATTCTTTTCCTTTTGCCCATGGAGATGTTTCTGTATGATAATCAATAACTTCACCACCCATCTGGAACATGGCGCTATCGAATGACAGCTCGGTGCGGAGAGAAGGGGCTGCGAAGAAGGTTAAGAGCACTTTCTCATAGGCACTTTTCTGGAATTTCTTTGGGGTTTTCTTGATGACTTTTGCTTTTTTTATCAGATCGAGAATTTCTTCTTTTGTCAGGTTTTTAACAGCAAGTAGGTGCTTCATGATTAATATGTTTTAATAACCTCGCACTGTTCATCGAGTTCAACAAAATGTTTTGCATTTCCGTCTCTAAAGGCTTGACATTGGTTCGCAGGATCATTGTCTTGCTCTTGGCGTGGTGAATGTGCAATATCACAGACCCATTGAGGCCGAATTTCGTTTGAAAGACATGGTCCTTGAGATAAGTCAATTCGCGCTGTTTTTTGCCGTTCACAGAGTTTTTTGCACAACGCAACTGCCTGGTTCGTTTCTGATTGTTGCACTGCAAGACAGCCCGAGAGAAAAATGACAAGTAAAACGATCACTTTTTTCATTTTTTCGTACCTTGTTTTTTTAGGAAGGTTTCAAGGATTGTTTTGAGGGTAGGTACTCCTATCTCTTCAAGCTCATAGGTGACATTCACGATAGGTTTATTGATGTGAATAATATTCTGCAAATTGACGGGACTGCCATCAATAACGACGTCGCAGTCAACGCGGTTAATTGTGTCCTGGAGGTCTTTGATTTGTTGTGCTGAGTATCCCATGGCTGGCAATTCTTTATCGAGATGGGGATACTTTTGATAGGTTTCTTTTATCGATCCAACTGCAGCTGATTTTACGGAAACAATCTCTTTTGCGCCATATTGTTTCGCTGCAATGGTTGCTGCACCAAATCTCATGCCGCCGTGAGTAATTGTTGGGCCGTCTTCAATGAGCAACACGCGTTTATTTTTAATTACGTCTGGATGATCGACCGTTACCGGAGATCTTGCTCTAATAACGATCGCCTTTGGATTAATTTTTTTAATATTCTCTTCTACGATTCTAATCCCTCCTTTTGATGCAGAGTCCATTTTATTGATCACAATGACATCTGCCATTCGGAAGTTAACTTCCCCAGGGTAATACTGTAGCTCATGGCCTGCGCGGTGCGGATCGACGACAACAATTTGAAGGTCTGGCTTAAAAAAGCTAAAATCGTTATTCCCACCGTCCCAGAGGATTATATCTGCTTCTTGTTCCGCGTTAGCAAGAATTTTCTTATAATCGACGCCCGCATACACGGGAATGTGTCGTTGAATCCAGGGCTCATATTCCTCGCGTTCTTCTATTGTTGTTTTGTATTTTTTAAGGTCTCCATAAGAAGCAAAACGCTCAATAACCTCGTCTTTTAGAGAGCCGTAAGGCATGGGGTGTCTTATGGCGACTACTTTTTTCTTTAGTGACTGAAGAATATCTGCGATTTTTCGCGATGTTTGTGACTTTCCTGCTCCTGTTCGCACAGCACAGATCGAGATCACTGGCTTTTTTGAGATCAGCATAGTATCGTGTGGACCAAGAAGCCTAAATGATGCACCTGCTGCTAAGGCAATTGACGCTTTGTGCATCACGTCATCGTGTTTGAGATCTGAATATGCAAGAACGACGTCATTTACTTTAAATCGTTTAATGAGCTCAGGAAGTTTCTCTTCTGGATAGAACGGAATATCTTTCTTGTAGAGTTTTCCCGCTAATTTTTTTGGGAAGAATCGTTTTTCAATGCCAGGGATTTGCGCCTGGGTGAAGCAGACGACTTCGTAAAACGGATTATCTTTGTAATAAACGAGGAAATTGTGGAAAACGCGGAGTTTTAGACCCTATCGCGACCACTTGCCCCACAAATGATGGTCCGTCTTTTTTTATGCTTCACAATGTGTTCACCTCTCTTACGATTTCTAGGAGCTTTAACCCTTTTTGAGTTAAATAATAACATTTATTTGGCGGTCCAATCCTATTTATATTTTTGTATTCTGCTGCGACTAATCCTCGTGAGATATCTTGGTTGAGAGCGTCTCTTACCGACCAGTGCGAATTTCCCGATATCCGAGCGATTTCTTCAGCATGAAACGATCTTGAACTAATCGCGCCCCAATATTTCATTCTTGAGCGAGTATATTGCTTGTTTTTATACCCATTAACAAGCTTAATCCACTGTCGTTTTAGGTCCTTGAATATCCCACTCAAGATTATTTCCGTTATGATTTTAACATGACAGTAGCTTACTTCATAGCATCCTTTAGTCATACGTATGTTTGGTTTAACACCATAACAAAGTTCACATGCTTTTACTAAGTAATCTTTGTTCTCTTTGTTTTTAACAGTTATTGCAATACTGTGAATCTGTTTATCTCTCAAAAGTACTGTACCATCACCGATTGCATATCCTCTTAGAAAAAATTCTGCGAGATCTTTTGTCGTTATTATTTCTTCTATTTTTTCTTGAATGAATTCATGAAATATTGCAGATAAAATTCTTGAGTTTATGCGATAATCAAGTACTTCTTCAAATGCAAATTTACAATAATGAACATGTAGCTTCTTCTTTAACTTTTTTTCCCAACGTTCCTCGAGCGCTTTCTGTTCCCTACCTGTTTTATTCGATGAGATATACACTTTCCACATATCTTTTTTTATACCAAAATACTGCTCAAAGATAGATAATGATTTCCTTAATAGACAGACTTCTTTGTTTGATATCCCAACCGTATTTTTATCTTTAAGTCCCTCGGCTAGATAAAATCCTACTAACCAAGCGACTTCTTTCCCCAATATAATCTTCTTATTAACACTAAAAAAAGCGCCTTTTGGTGGTTTGAATATTAATTCTTTTTTGTCAATAAAAACCCTGACTAAACCATTCTTCTTGTTAATCATTTGCTTGCCTGTATTCAACTCTTTTAAAATTTTGAAGCGTTCAGATTTCTTTATTTTATTCGTGACCCATATATATTTTGTTTTTTTATGTCTATAGACTTTTGAGACCCATATTGTGTTAGTTTCTACCGATCTCAGGACCATGTAGTCTGTGTTGTCATTTATAGTGTTTTTTGGTATACTGATCGACCTTGAACCCCATTAGCCTGTAAAATCCTCTTTTTAGTAGAAAAACTTTGCATTACTTCTTTTTTTGTTTGTTGAAATAAATAGTTTATGCGGGAACTTGCGGAGTGATTATTGTTTGCAAAATATATTTAGAAGATTTTCAGAAAAGCCGGAAAAGTTTCGAGTCGGATAAATCCGGCTGCTCCGAGAATAATCACTCTTCTTTTTTTCATCCCTTCACCTTGAAGAAAAGAGATCACGCTATTGTATAAAAACGTATCTTTTCTGAGAATGAGTTAGTGGGTCTGTTCTGTCAGTCTCTGCGTCTCTGCAGTCCAGCCTTCAAGAGAATTAATCATTCTCGACACTCGCTGCTGCTGCAACAGCTCTTTGAGATTGATATCAGAAAGACTTGGTACTTTTTCTTTTTTGACTGGGCTAGTTAATAATAGCTTAATCAGAAACCTGTGCTGACGCTGCTCATCTTTTCCCATAGTAATATACGTGCTTTTTTTGTTTATAAACTTTTTTATTTTTTCATTGTTTTTGCATCGTTTTTTCGACGCAAGTCATCACGAAGAGTTTCAACATAATGACAGTATAAGCGTCTATCGCTGTTTTTTACACCGGGACGGAGATCGTCATCAATGAGGTGGTACTGCCCAGGCTGTCGACCAACCTTTTTCATTTCACGACCAAGATTATGCTCGTACTCTCTTTGTTCTGGAACTTTTACGCTGTTCTTGGCGATATTCCAAATTGCTTGATACTTAGGCACATCAAAACTCGTGTGCAGTTCAGCGCCTCCGGCTATAAGACATTCAGCAATCCCCACGCCCCTTAGCACATGGGCTGTAAAGGGATTACTGGAATCCAGAAGGTTTTCCTTTGTTTCCTGCAATGCGCGCAACGCGACACGTCCTGCGCCTTCACCAACATACAAGACGATCCCATTAAATTGCGGCAGCACGATACCTGGGCCGTTATACGCCAACTGATGAGTCATCACCTTGGAATCAAACTCTACGCCACTGTCTACCAGCGCGTCGATAACCTTCTCATAGACGGCATCTATCTTGGAAGGATGCGCATGGGCGTACAGTCTGTATCTAAACCATTTGTCTCCCCTTCCTATGTATTGAGACTCGCCTTTCTTATGCCTCACTAATTCTCGAGGAAGCTTTTTTCCAAGATCCTGCACTGTACGAAGCGTTGTTTGCGCGATCTCTGGGCCGCGACAGTCACGATTAATCTCGTTATATGCTACTTGATCACGTGGCGATAACGCGAAATACTCAAAGGCATTAAGATACTGATGCCGCCCTACACTATCCCTCTCTTTTTTTGGGATACCTGTTACCATCCTGATAGCCTTCCGTGCCTTCTGTTTTTCAGCATCAGCAGTCTGTATTCCTCGTAAAACAGGAAGCCATTCTGTCTGCAGTAATCGCTCAAGAGTGTTCATGTCACTATTAATAAGTAGTTAATTGTTTAAAAAGCTTTTGGTTTATCGCGTTATTAGTGTTCCTTCTTTTCCTTCTAATGCACTTTCAATGCAGGAAGGACAGGTAATTAGTGCTTCTTTTCCTGTTTTTGCGACAAAGTCAATGGCTGCTTCGATTTTTGGACCCATTGAACCTTCAGGGAACTGGCCTTCTTTCAGATACCGACGAGCTTCTGCCACCGTTATTCTCGATAATTCCTGTTGGTTTGGCTTTCCATAATTCAGGCAGACTTTTTTTACGCCGGTAAGAATTAACAAAAGATCGGCATGAATCTCCTGCGCGAGTCTATTTGAGGCTCGATCCTTGTCGATGACTGCTTCAACGCCTTGTAGTCTTCCGTTTTTCTTGATCACGGGGATTCCGCCACCGCCTGCAGCGATCACGATTGTTTTTTCGTTCAAGAGATCTTTGATGATATTAGCCTCGATGATTTCTTTTGGCTGCGGTGAGGCTACGACGCGTCGAAAACCGTGGCCAGCATCATTGATGATTATCCATTTTTTCTCTTTGCGGAGTTTTTTTGCCTGTTCTTCAGTATAAAATGGTCCAATAGGTTTAGTTGGACGGTTAAAGGCAGGATCTTTTGTATCGACAAGCACTTGCGTCACTATAGTAATGACTTTTCCCTTGAGATGCGTTTCATTCTCTAGGGTTTGTTGCAAGAGATATCCTAACTCGCCTTCGATTTCTGCATCAAGAACATCGAGCGGCGACGGTGGCACTTTCTTTTTTGCTGCTTCATTCTGCAGCAGAAGATTTCCGATTTGGGGTCCTGATCCCGAGACGATGACGAGTCTATACTTTCTTGCCAGAGGCGCAATCTGCTTGCACGCTACATTGATGCGCTGTTGGAGCTCAGCAACCGTTCCTGTGCCGCCTTGTGGGCTCATCGCGTTTCCGCCTAAAGCAACGACGATCGTTTGATCTTTTGTTTTCATGTTTTATTCTTTTTTTAGTTGCGGATGATCGAAATTCATATAAAACGTAATGCTATACAGTGCGTTTATTCTCTTTGCAATGCTCCCTAAAAAGTATCCATAGGGGAGTTGAGGATTTGTCAGTTTCTTGAATAAAGAATACACCGCGTATCGCCCGTTATTATATTTTACGGTATCAAAATCGTAATGCAGGTTATACGCGTCTACAAGGCATGTATATAAGTCACTTAGACTTGATCCGATAGACCATCCTTTCTTCTCTTTAAGAAGTTCAAGATACAGCCCTTTGTATTCGTCACTGAGTTTTTCTATTTCACCACAAAGATTAAGGTAGAAAGGAATCTTTGCATAGTCTGCATGCCCTCTTTTTATCAGGAGACGCAGACAGAAATTCGATAATCTGTTGATTGATTTCTCCGCTTCGATAATTTCGTATGCTTCTTGGGTGTCTTTCTTTTTGATCTTTTCAGTTATTTCTTTTGCAATAAATAGCAATAACAGGAACAATCGTCGAAGAACAGCTTTGAATTCTTCACCGCCTTCTTTTATCAAATCCTTGATAATAAGATAATTCTTTCCGTGCTCAATGATTTCAAACCCCATCATTCGTTCGCCAATAATGGACTG
Source organism: Candidatus Woesearchaeota archaeon (assembly GCA_964371275.1). Taxonomy (GTDB): domain Archaea; phylum Nanobdellota; class Nanobdellia; order SCGC-AAA011-G17; family UBA489; genus CAYJLN01. The sequence continues at coordinate 8,145 of CAYJLN010000008.1, read as the reverse complement.
GATTCGCTTTATCATTTCACTGTTCCGGTACTCAATTTTTATTTCATCAACACCCATACGATAGAATACTGCGATTACTTTTTCAAGCGTGTCCTTAAACTGCTCAGCGTCTATAGAGACTTTTTTCTTTATCGCGGAAGTTGGGGAAATGACAATCGTGTTGCCTACGAGCTCCATATCAACGACTCTCGTCTTATCGAGACCGCGCGCCTTAATCCACTCAATAGGCAATGTCACCATGTACGATTTCCGGTCTTTGGAGCCTTGAGCGGTCAGCTTTTTTTCCATGTTTTAGTGTGTTTTAAAACTTCTTATTTGTTTTAGGGTAACTTATATATAAACATATCGTCTAAACTTTGTTCGGGTGGAATAGACAAAGGAGTACTAACAATGGCATTAGAAGAACAAATACAGCGAATTGAAGGAGTAGACTATGTAGAGCCTCTATACCTACGTCTTGTAAAGCGGTTAGAAGACAGAGGGTATATCGTGCCAGTATGCGGTGGTCACAAGATATTAGGGATCTTAACACCGACTGTCGTACAACGAACAGGACTCTTAGGACTCGTCGGTCTAAAGCAAAATGTGTTTCTCTGGAAAGGACAATTCGATCTCGTGAATTTTGATTGTGACGACAAATACTGGGAACTCTGCGTCTATGGCCGGAACAATCTTCCTGAGCTCATCAAACTTGCAAAGAGTCTATCGAACATTGCAAAGCAATACGACGACGCGAAAATTATCGTGAAACTCGCTTGCGAGCAGCCCAGACTTGTTAAATATCAAGGTGGCGATTACTATGGTAATCGGTATAATGGTAGGTATCAAGACTTTAATGACTAAAAATGACTATAAGAGCAGGAGCTGAAACTGGAGATAAGACTGGTTTGGGGAGTTTTTTTGGACCGCTCTTGAAATGATGAACTATGGCAAAAGATGATTACAAAAGCAGGACATCCGATAAAGAGTTCCAAAAAGGAGTATCACGTGGGCTTAAAGGAGACTTTTTTGACGACGTTGTGGATGAATTGGGCCATATTATTGTTCCAGAGGAATTTAGACCTTATGAAGTGAAAGCCGAAGATAAAGGATTTCATTGGGGAGAAGCCCATCGACATGAATCTAAAGGAAAAGATACATCGAATTTAGAATCCAGAACACGTGGCGGAAGTTCATCAGAATCTTCTTATTCGGAATCAAGGGGAGGATACGATGGTATATCATTTACCCGAAAGAACAATTTGATAGTTGGTTTGATCGGGACCATTCTTACGATCGGTTTTTGGGGGCTCATCGGATATGGTGTTTACAGCGTCGTTAACTTGGTTCCATCCATGGAGAACCAGAACAAACAACTCGCTGAAATGCGTGAAAGAAGACTACATGGGCAACAACAACGTAAACTATCTTCTCTAGATAATGGTTGTCCAATCTGTCCTGACACCAAATGGGATCCTTATTATAACCCAAAGAAAGGCTTAGAAGAACAGGGTCTTCTTTGGCAGTTGTATCATCGGTGAGCTATGGCGAAAGATAATGAAGAAAAACTTGAAGGGATCGTGGAATCTGTGAAATTCACGATGGTAAAAATTCGTATAAGCGACCCCCCCTCTTTTCGGTTGTCTGTTCTGATTCGATCGGATACTGGGAAGATGTATCCCACGTTTATTAAACGAACCGGATATGATCGGTGCGCTTTCGATGATGATTCCGCTAAAAAACCGGAAGTAGAGGTTTTAAGGCAGTTATATGAGACTTTAAAAAAAGGACAACGAGTAAAAACGCGGGTGCAAATTGCGGACTCGTCACCAGATCTTCCCCTGTATTCTGTTGTTGACATGTACCAAATCTTGGACAGCAAGAAAGACAACGTTCGCCAGGAGGTTCAAAATGACTAAAGATGAAAAACGAGAAGTTGAAAAGGTAACGCGAGACTACAGCCCACCACCTCTCCCCATCCCAGGCATGGACGGAACCTTTGAAACGAAGATCACCGACAACAGAGGGAATAAGTACACCGGATATGGCTTGACTAGAAAAGAGGCTGATCGGGACGCAGGAGAAAAATACAACGACCACGATTCAGATTCGAAAAGTAGCAGTCCTTGTTTTATTTCCACGGCATGTATTGAGGCGCGAGGTCTTCCCGATAATTGCCTAGAACTGCAAGTCTTGCGGCGATTTCGAGACACCTTTGTGCGGGGGCTTCCAGAAGGTGCCAATCTTATTCGCGGGTACTACACTATTGCACCAGCCATTGTTCAAGGAATTAACTCGCGACCTGACCGATCAATTATTTACGCCGATCTTTTTCGTCGATTAGTCGACCGTTCTGTTGCGCTCATTCAGCAGGGGCGGGACAGGGAAGCATTCGAAACCTATCGGCGCATGGTTGAACGGATTGAGACTGACTGGCTCTAATTTCGTCACCACTCGGGGCACAATCGCTTTTATAATTTTTAGAAGTCTTTAGTCCCAAATATAATTCCGGTATCGCACGCCGGGACCATAATAAAATGGATCTTGGTGCGAGTAATAGGATGGGTAGTAGTTATAGTAGGGATAATAAGAGCTCGTTGAATAATGGCGTGGATAGCGTGAAGCGTAGGAGGTGCTATAGTAGGTGTTTGAATAATATGTATTTCCTGTGTCTCGTTGGGCTGAACTCGTTGGCTGGATCGGCTGGTATGATGATTTTTGTTCGTCTGCACTGTAAATATTATTGATGATGATGGTTGGCTGCCTCTCGTAGTCTTCATCTTCGTAGTCTGACGCAGCGCTTGAGATTACCCCAATACCCAAGAGAATGAGGATAAGCGCAAACAGTCCTATTCCCCCTAAAATGAGTCCTTTTTTCTTGTCCATATTACTGAGTAGTAACATTTAGGAGTTTATAAAGGTTATTCTTGGGAACTTTTGAAGCGATTACAGACGTAAATCGTCGTCTCTACTCATATCCCGTTCAGAACCGCCTCTGCTTCTCCAGATGCTGTCGATGCTTATGCCTGTCGCTCCCGAGAAGGCTAAAGAGAGGGCACCACCGAGAATAGCAATATCTCGCATCGTGATTTCGTTGATGCCTGCTGTTGCGATAATAGACAGCAAGAGCAGAGACGCGATTATTCCTGCAAGCCTTGTGAATAACCCTAGCAGGAAGAAGAGTGCCAGCAATGATTCTATGCCTCCAAGGATGAAAATGAAGATTTTTTCGCTAAAGGGCAGGATATTGATGACGTATTGCGGAACCCATTTTACCCAGACAATGGGGTGAATAAACTTGTCAATACCAAACCACCCAAAGACGGCTGCTAAGCCTACGCGTAATACAAAATTTCCCCATGCCTTCATTGCCCACTTCCCGCACACCGTTGTTTTACTGCTTCTAACTGTTGCTGAACTCGCTCAAGATCTTGCTTGTCATCTTCGATATCATCTTCTAGTTTAAGCAGATCATAGGAGTAATATTCATCCAGTTCTCTTTTCTTTTGTTCGTATTCTGCTTTGATTTCCTCATATAGCGCTTGTTTTTCATTCAAGTATTCCTGGACATCAGTCACATCGTCCTGGGCGTTGATAATATCGACACCACATGTCGGGCCATAGTCGAGGGGGTTTACTGGTGTCTCATCTTCGGGAGTTTGCTGCGCAGCTGTTTCTTGTTGCTGAGCTGCTTGCTCTTGTGCCTGCTGTACTTCCTGGTCAACGTCGACAGTCGTTGATCCTGTTACTGGAACTGAAAGCGATGAATCCCTAGACTTCAGCATCGTTTTTCCCGCAAGAAATAACCCACTAAGGACAAGAATGGCACAGACGCCCAACAGCAGCTTGTTTTTGATTGATGTCAGCCCAAAAATCTCTACATTGCGCTTATTCATACCAATTCACAGAATGCTGAACCTTTTAAAACTTTCTTGTGATGATAATAAAAAAAGAAAAAGCAATTACTCTTCGTCTGAACTCTTGTCGTCTTCATCATCTGCATCGTCGTCTTCTTCCATTTCTTCTTCTACTGGTTTTTTCTTGTTTTCTCTCATAGCGAAGCCTCCTTTTTTAAGGATGTATTATTCACCCCCGCTTTCCAGGAGATTTAAAAGGTTATCGCTGTTTAATTATATAGATCCCTATGCTACGGTAAACTGGAACATCATGCCGCTGTGCAGATGCTCTGCGATATGACAATGCCCCATCCATATCCCGGGATTTGACGCATCAACGAGAATGTCCATCGTTGCTCCTTTTGGCACTAACACCGTGTCTTTCCAGACAAGATTTGTATTTTCCTTTCTATCTTGTGCAAGAACGAGGAATCGCTGACCGTGGAGGTGCATAGGGTGCTGCATGGGGTGCATGGAATCGAGATCATTGGCAATTCGAAGTTTTACCCAGCTTCCCTGCTTCCATTGGTAGTTAATCTTCATATTTTCTTTTCCTGTCTTTTTATCGAGAATAACCCATTCAATGTCCTCATTCGTCATCATCGTATTCATCATGGACATGGTATCTTCCCACTCGATCTTTTGTGTCTCATCTCCATGACGCATCATGTTGTGCATTCCTTTCATATCGACACGCAAGTGGAGCTCTTCGCCTGGTTCTTTTATTCTGAATTCCTGTACTTTTTGTTGTTCTTCTGGTGAGAGCGGTGCTTCATACTCTTGCGTATCAGCGTGTCCGTGCTCTCCAGGTTGTTCTTCTACGATGATTGTCCCCATCGTATAGGTTTTGAGAGGGTTTGTATGGAGGATGCGGTACTCTCCTGGTTTGTCAAACACTGCTTCAACATGATACCGCTCTGATGGTGCAATAATGAGTGAGTCGATTTTTGTTTTGCGCTCATACTCGCTTGCATCGCTTCCCACCAAGGTCAGTTTGGCTCCTTCTATAGACATATTAAAGGTGCGTGTGTTTGCCGCGTTGAGGAAGTAGAGATCATTTACCTCGCCTGCGTTCAGGTAAAGTTTAAAATCTGTTTTCCAATTGATGAGCATGAGATTACCAAAACGCCCCATGAGTGCATGTGTGATCTCATCGTCATCGAACACAGGTCCTTCTTTGCCCATCAGCAGGTCATCAATAATGAGAATCTCCGGCGCTTTTTTGACTTCTTTGTTTTTTGGCCCTACAAGAATTGCTCCGTATAGCCCTAATTCCTGCTGTTTATCTTCACGCATATGGGGATGATACCAAAACAAGCCTTCGTCGGGGAACGTCACTTCATATTTGAACGATTCTCCTGGCTTGATGGGATCTTGTGTTACGCCGGGAACGCCATCAAATTTATTTTTTAAACGAACGCCGTGCCAATGTATGGTTGTTTCTTCATCAATATTATTCTTAACCATCACGTAGATCGTTTGCCCTTCCGTTACTTTAAGCAATGGACCTGGAATCTCGTTGTTGTAGGCAAACATCGTGATTTCTTTTCCGTTTATTTCTTTTTTCACTTTATTGATCGGTAGGTCGAGGCGCTGCCCTTCTTCAAGCGAGTACGTTTGGCTTTCCCCGGCTTCAGGAAGCATCTCTATTGAGAACAAAAAGATGCTGATGAGTACAAGAATCCCTATGCCGAGAAGATACTTTTTTCGTTTACTGATCCCACTTTTTTTCATCTTCATTCAGATCGCACTTGTCTTTCAATAATTTAATTGCTCGTTCTTGGCCATCAATCGAGGAAATCGTCTCTCTTAGTTCATCGTTAATCTCGTCAAAGTGCTGCAGTTCCTCTTCATACTCTTTTTCTTTCCCGATTTCTTCTTTTAGATACTGCAAGTAAAACGTGCTTTTTGTCTTGTTTGTGTTCAGCTTCATCAAAAAGTATTTTGTGTCGTCCAGCATCTCTTCAAGATCTTTGATCTGCCCGGCGCAGTTTTTTTTCTGCTTTTCAGCGATCGCTTCTTGCAGATCTTCTTCGGCAATGGTGTACTTCTTTGCTGTTTCGTTCTTTTTTTCTTCGGTCTTATTCATTTCCGGTACCTGCTTTTCCTCTTGCGGTGTGCAGGCAATCACGAATAATGCCAATACCACTAAAACAGACCAGTATGCGTTCACTTTCATCTTGATGAGAGACTATCAGTTCTTTTTAAAGATATCTTCTATATGGTGAGAATACAAGCGCATTCTTTGCTTTGCCGAATAGTAATCTTTTCCCCTGTTCTTACAACCTTCATCTGCGGATCATTATCGAACGACACTTGGGCGTCGCCACGAAGAATCTTCACCGTGATTTTAGCATGCGAGTTAAGAATCAGCGGTTTTTGTGCTGTTGTTGAGTTGTTAAATGAAATACCGATTCCTTTTTTGAATGATCTGCCTGTAATTGAATGGAAGTACCCTGATGACCCGAAGGATGTTGCGATAACGATGCCATCGCCGATAAACTCCCTAGGCAACGTTTTATTATTGATAGAAAGAGAAAATCGAAGCGCACGTCGCTGGTCTTTATTCCTGACATTCACTTCATTGAGCGCTGTTTTGTTTCGTGCTTCAAGCTTGCCGATCTTCTTGATTGATATTCTTTTTTGCCGGATTCCACGCAAGATTGTCTTTATGTCTCTGTCCGTACCAAGATATCCGACCTTGCTGTCGCGAATCAATATTTTTGGAACTCCGGGATATGCGCGCTCTGCATATAAAAACGTACCATCACCACCGACGGAAAACACCACATCTGGCTTCTTTATCGTCAGTTCAAACCCCTCTTCTTGAATTTGCCTCCTTAATGCAGAGGTATTTTTTTGATGGGCAAACACAGCAATTTTCATGTGAGGCATGCACGTGGCGGTTTTTTCAGCAATACTTCGATGAGCGTAATAGCATGTTCGATGTCTTTCCTGCTGACGACTCCCGTCGTCGTATGCAGATTTCGAATAGGCACTGAGAGCACGCCTGTTGGAATACCGCCTTTAGAGACTGAAATGCTTAACGCATCCGTTGTTCCGAATTCAGAGATATCATACTGCAACGGGATTTTATGCTTCTTTGCGATATCTTTGAACCATCCGTTGATACATCTGTTTCCGATCATGTCGCTGTCTTTAATGGTGATGCATGGTCCTTTGCCTACTGCTTTTGCTGGCGTCTTGTCAGTGAACTCGTCAGTATTACTTACGTCAACGATAATCGCCCAGTCAGGATCTATTTGATAGATCGATGTTTTTGCCCCATACAACCCTACTTCTTCTTGAACGGTGAAAATAAAGTAAACCTCGTGCCCAGTATTTTTGAGACGCTTTGCGAGTTCAAGCAAGATATAACATCCTGCACGATCATCGAGCGCTTTGCCACAGAGTAAATCTTTGTTTCCAAGATAGGTTGGCTGCGACATCAGATGAAGATATGAACCAATTTCAACGCCAGCTTCCAGAAGCTGTTTTTTTGTTAACCCCGTGTCAATGATCAGATCTCCCATTTTTGGAATTGTTTCTTGATATCCGCTTTCTGCGATACTCTTTGTCGTGATGACTCCTGTGATTTCTCCTTTTTTTGTCTCAATGGTTACTCTCTCTCCAAGAAGAATCACGGGATCAATGCCACCAACTTCTGTGCAGTAAATCCAGCCATTATCGTCTATGCTTTTAATCATGATTCCAATCTCATCCATGTGAGCTACGAGAATTACTGTTGGCTTTTTTCCTTTTTTTCTTGCAATGAGGTTTCCGAACTTATCGACGTGAACATCAGATACATACTGCTCGATTTGCTGCTTGATAAACGCCCGTACCGGCTGCTCATTTCCACTTGGACCAGACAGATTGATGAGCTTTTCTAATATATCCATGTATCCTGACCTCTTTTTTCTCTTTTCTGTTATGCCGAGGAAGTTTTCATATTTCTTCCACAGCAAATCGGTATTGTCTTTTCTGATCCGCATAAGTGACAGACTAGCTCTCCGCTTTTTATGGTCATTTCTTCATCACAGCACAGGGGGACTTCAATATCTGTGTCGCAGATTTTACAAGAAAGCTTTGCCTTTCCCTCTTTTTTCTCATTCATTCTCTTTTCTAGCGTTCTCAACTTTTTAAATGTTTTTACTGCAATGCATTGTTGCGTTGTCGGGTGCTGGATTGAATAAAAAATTAAGTTTTACTCAATTTTATCAAACTTAACCACTTATTCGTGCTTAAAGTCAATTCAGGGATAGCTTCT
>CAYJLN010000007.1:6784-23282 GCA_964371275.1 Candidatus Woesearchaeota archaeon | reverse complement strand
TGCGGGTTCAAAAGCACTATCTGAGCTCGTCGTTATGACTGGCGGTGACTGATATTCCCGTCCTCGGCGTTTTTTTCTTTTATCCACAAGGCATATAAATCCCCATTGTCACCTCTTTTTTAGACATGTCTTCGCGACGTGATTTCTTAAAAGAGGTGGGAATTAGTCCGACCTTTGCCCTGTTTGTTCTCGCTGTTATTTTTATTGGCGCACTCTCGTATTCACTTTCTTCAATTCCTACTGGGTACCAAATCCTTCCTGGCGGCTCTTCAAGTGGCACCAGTACGAGTACTCAATCTTCTTCTTGTAACTATAACGGTATTTGTAATAAATTACGCGGCGAAACGATTGATAACTGCCCAAATGACTGTGCCCCTATTACGTGCAACAATAACGGCAAGTGTAATAGTCGGAGAGGAGAGACTCCGCAAAACTGTCCAAACGACTGTCCTGTTAAGAATAGAGGGCGTTGTGGCGACGGTTTTAAAACAAAACTTGAAGAATGTGATGACGGAAATAAGGTTGCAACAGATACCTGTAGTACTACCTGTAAATTAACCTTCTGTGGCGATGGCCTTATTGAGACACCAAATGGAAAAGGCACTGTTGAAGAATGTGATGACGGCAATACGATAAGCGGTGATGGGTGCAGTTCTACGTGCACAAAGGAGCTGTGTGGCAATGGCAAGCTCGAAGGCACGGAGCAATGTGATGATGGTAATGCTGCTAATGGCGACGGCTGCAGCTTTACGTGCCTGAATGAGGCTTCTTGCGGCAACGGCGTCAAAGAAGGATCTGAAGACTGTGATGATGGTAACCGCGTTGACGGCGATGGGTGTCATGCTGACTGCACGTCAGAATTCTGCGGGAATAACCGTGTTGAGGGGTATGAAGAATGCGAGCCGCCGTATGGCTCGTGCGGTAATGGTGGTATTTGTTTAGATGACTGTACGTGTGTTGGTGGCGGTGCTGGCGGTGTCTGTCCTGATGGGTTCTGTGACGCAACGGAAAACAGTTGCACGTGTTCTGCTGACTGTGGATCGATGTGCGGCGATGGGTGTGTAAATGGTAACGAGCAGTGCGAAAAAGATAGTGATTGCTCTGCTGGGTATACCTGTAATGGCTGCCAATGCCAGGCGCCAACGTCTGGCAGCGGCGTTTGTGGTGATAACAACCTTAATGCTGGCGAACAATGTGACGGGTCAAGTGATGCTGCTTGCCCAGGACTTTGCCAATCTGACTGCACCTGCAGTCCTGGCAGCGGCGGGTGTGATAATGATTTAGATGGATATGATAGTGGTTCTTGCGCCGGTATTGACTGCAATGACAATAATGCAGCCATTCATCCTGGCGCTTCAGAATCATGTGCAGATGGCGCTGACAATGATTGCGATACTTTTGTTGATTGCGTAGATCCACAATGTGCAGCAGATTCTTCATGCACCTATCAACAATATCAGGATAGCTATGGTACGGATGACTCCTATCAAACTGACTATTCATATGGCGACGGCTATGACTACTCAGGTGAATATTATGATCAGGAATCATATAACGAATTAGGCGAGTATGTACCAAGCCCCTCACTTCAGGCTCCTTCCTTGTTTGGGCAGTCGCCTTCTCCTTCCTCTGCGCAGGTTCGTCCTTCTCAGCAAAAGAAGCCCTCATCCGCTAAACCCCCCGCCTTATCGACAAAGCCGAAAATATTTTCTTTAGGTTCGACTCTTCTGGTGAGCCTCTTGCTTTCCCTTGCAGCACTTGTCGGGTTAGTTGTTTATTATGTCCGTCTCAACAGACAGCGTGGCGGACCTAAGGGGATTTAGTCGCAATCTTTTTATAATGTCCTTCTCTATTTTCTTGTATGACTCAGACACTGTATTTGCATGATAGCTATCTCCGCATGTGTGAAGCTCGTGTTGTTTCTGCTGATGGCATGAACATTGTTCTTGATACGACTGTTTTTTATCCTACGAATGGCGGCCAGCCTCATGATGTTGGTTTCTTACGAAACGGTTCTGAGACTTACAAGGTTCTCGCAGTCCAAAAATCTCCTTCAGGTATTGTTCACCAGCTTGATCGGGAAGGATTGCGTGTTGGGGATGTTGTTACTGCTGAAATTGACTGGGATCGACGCTATCGGCTGATGCGTTATCATACGGCGATGCATCTTGTTACTGCGGTTCTTCATGCGAAAACAGGCGCATTGATCACCGGGAACCAGATTGATGTAGACAAGTCTCGTGTTGATTTTGATCTCGAGATTTTTGATCGCACAATTCTTGAGCAGTGCATTATTGAGGCAAATACGATCATTCAGCAAGATCTTCCTATTCTTGTTTCGTTTATGAAGAAAGAAGATGCACTTACTGATTCTTCGCTGATTAAATTAGCCGCCACAGATTTCCTCGAGAAGCTTGGTTCCGAGATAAGGATTATTGAGATTCAGGGTATAGACAAACAGCTTGATGGAGGAACGCATGTTCGCTCGCTAAAAGAAATTGGACAATTGCAACTGGTTAAATTAGAAAATAAAGGAAAAGCACGACGACGGCTTTATTTTAGCGTCAAACCGTAACCTTTGGTTTGTACACTGCAATTGTTTTGCCACTTGCCTTTAATTTTTTTGCTTCGTACAGCGCACTGTCTGCTTCTTTTGCCAGAGTTTCTAAGGTTATTTCTTTTGGTGCAACGTTATAGGTAGTTATGCCAATACTTATTGTTTCGTCTGTGATACGGTGAAAACGGTCGCTTAATCGTGTCGCTACAGACAGCGCATCTTCAGGCTGGATATCATAGAACAGGATGCTCCATTCATCTCCACCTACTCGCGCTACGATATCTTCGGGTCGTACAGAACAGAGAAGTATTCTTGATGTGTCTTGAATTAAGAGGTCGCCTCCAGGATGACCTTTTACTCCACGATATCCTCTCAGGTCGTTCACTTCATTAAAATCATTATTGTCTACTGCAAAATAGGTGATGCCTCGTCCATATTTTATTGCCTTTTCTATCGCTATTGATCCTAGATCATTGAGACCTGCCCGAGTTTGTACTCTCGTCATTGGGTCAATCATTCTTTTTGCCCCTTCTTTTCTGAACAGTACACGAAGATCGTCTGCTGTTCTTTTAGCTACATTTTCTAAGAGGACTTCCAGTTCTTGTCGCTCGTTCATTTTCATCACTTGTCAGTAATTAATTATTTATAAACCTTTCGGTTTGGTCGTTTCCACAATTCTTTTATAGCCCGTTCCCCCTTTTCTTGCATGTTTCCGTTCGTTGTTATTGCCGTTATTGCGTTTTCAGGCCTTTTTGTAGGGTCTTTATTACGCCGCATTGCACCTGAAGAAGTCTCTGTTGGCCGTCATTATCTCTTCTTTTTTCAGTATGCCCTCTTATTGGGGTTAGTTCTTTCTCTTTTGTATCCTCTTACGTTTACCTTTCCTCATCTCTTGAGTTTTGCTTTAGGATTTGTTGCCAGTTTTTTATTGCGTCTTCGGTATCTGTATCTTGGTCTTGCTTTGACTGCGGCATTTTCCCACTCACTTCCTCTTTCCCTTCTTGCAGGAAGCCTTGTCTTTCTCTATGGCCTTCCGTATGGAAGCATTCAGGTCTCTGATCATGTTTCTTTTTACTTTCGGCTGGCGTTCTTTTTCGTCCTTCCTTTTCTCCTGCTTGCGTTTCCTTTTTCATCGTCTTCTCTCCTGCTTGCGTTTAGTGCAGGCACATTGTTCTTGAGAAAATAACATGACATTTTATCTTATCGGTCTTGGTTTGTATGATGAACGCGACCTGACGTTGCGTGCGTTAGATATTTTGAAGCATTGCGATGTTATTTATTTTGAAGAATATACCTCTCGATTCTCTTCATCTCTTGAACGGCTTCAGATAATTATTGGAAAAACTATTCGCCCGCTTTCTCGCGTGTATCTGGAACGACATTTATCGACGCTTGTGCAGGAAGGAAAAACAACCGATATCGCCTTGCTTGTCATTGGCACTCCTCTTAGCGCAACAACGCATTTTGAATTTCTTGTAGAGGCTGAAAAACAACATATCTCTTGGCACGTTGTGGATAACGCTTCTGTTACAACAGCTATTGGCATTACTGGGCTTTCGTTATATAAACTTGGGCGTGTTACGACGATTCCTTTTGACAACGTAAACGTGACGAGTCCGTATGAGGTGTATCAGGACAATAAAAAAGCCGGTCTTCACACCTTGTTTCTTCTTGACTTGCATGACGCCCGCTTAATGACCGTCCGTGAGGGTCTTGATTATTTGATACGGCTTGGTCTTGATACAAAAACACAGGCGATTGGATGCGCGGCGCTTGGATCTCCTGCACCTGAAATCAAAGTCGGACCTGCGGAAAAACTCACGCTTAAGAAATTTCCCCAATGTTTGTTGCTCCCCGGCGATTTAAACTTTAAAGAAGAAGAAGCGCTGAAGATCTGGCAATGATTCTTGACGATTTAGCGCCGCTCGATAATTCCGCGCAATGAGTCTTCCTGTACTTCGCCTGATGCTGCGTCAATCTTCATGTTCAGCATTCGAAGTGACTGCATAATAAAAGTAATATTCCAGAGCGGTTTGTCTGTTTGCTGCAGGAAAAAAATCTTCTTTGTCGGCACCTCTTTAGGGTATTTTTCGTGATTCGTCATTTCAGCCCGCCTTATTGTTCTCTCTTCGTTCAGAGAAATGCCTGAAATATCGAGAGCAGCAACTTTTTTCCATGGTTCTTTCAGCATGAGTGCGTTTTTATCTTTCAGAATGACTGTCTGGTCAACAAGAAAGGTCGTGATCGTGTCATCTGCTGGATTATAAAAATGGATCTCCCAGTTTCCCGTTGCGCCTTCGCCAAGAATTTTGACAGCGCTGCAGACATAGGCCCCTGCGTTCTTTTTTATCCATTCTCTAAAGCTGCCTGACTGCTCTATCTGTTCAATGCACCTCTTTATGTCTGACATTGTTACTTCACGAGACGCTGATCGCGCTCCTGGAGGAGTTCTTTCACGAACGCTTCGGGATTAATTTTATATCTCACTTGTCCTGCACGTGTTCGTACTGCAAGCGTTTTTTCTGCTACTTCGTTGTCACCTATCGTGATCATATAGTTGCATTTTTCTAATTGCGCTTCACGTACTTTCTTTCCTATGGATTCTTGCCGATCATCAAGTTCTGCGCGTATTCCTTCTGCTTGTAGTTTTTTGAGCATCTCTTGTGCAAAGGCGTTGTTTCGTTCTGTTACTGTTAATATCTTGACTTGGACAGGACTTAGCCAGAGCGGGAATTTTCCTTCTGTCTGTTCAATTAAAATGCCCAAGAATCGTTCTAATGAGCCTAAAATGGCGCGATGAATCATGACTGGGCAATGCTTCTTGTTGTCTTTGCCTTCATAACTTAAATCAAATCGCTCAGGCGTCTGGAAATCGAGCTGTATCGTGCTCAGTTGCCAGTCTCTTCCCAATGCGTCCTTGACATGAAAGTCAATCTTAGGGCCATAAAATGCGCCATCTCCGAGGTTGAGCTTGTAGGCGTTTCCCGCCTTTTTTAATGCGTTCTTCAGTGCTGTTTCTGCTTTTTCCCAAAACGCACCTTCCAAGGCTTTTTCCGGTCTTGTTGACAATTCAATCGCGCTGTCGGTATTAAACAAGGCGAATACCCTGTTCACTAACCGAATTAACTTGAGAATTTCCTGCTCAATCTGGTCTTCTGCGCAAAAAATATGGGCATCATCTTGCACCAATCGTCTGACACGAGTAAGGCCGTGCAACGTTCCCGATAGTTCGTTACGATGCAGTGCACCGAAGTCTGCAAAACGCAGCGGAAGATCGCGGTAGGACCGCATTTCCTGCTTGTAGATGATCGCGTGAGCGGGGCAATTCATCGGCTTGAGCGCCATGTTTTCTTTTTCAATAAAGAACATATTGTCTCGGTAATGATCCCAGTGTCCTGACTGCTTCCAGAGCTCGTTGTTGAACATGTTTGGCGTTCGTACTTCTTGGTATCCCTCTTCGGCATAAATCTCTCTGAATAATTTTTCAAGTTCATTGAGCATAATTGTTCCTTTTGGCATAAAGAACGGGCTTCCTGGAGACACATCATTATTGAAGAAGAGCTTTAACTCGCGTCCAAGATGAACATGGGATCTTTTTTCTGCTTCTTCTTTCTGCTTCATGTACTGCTGGATCTCTTTTTCTGATGCGTAGGCAACGGAATAAATACGAATGAGTTGTTCATTGCTTGCACTATTTTTCCAATACGCATTTGCGCAGCTTAGCACCTTGCACACACCGATCTCCTTTGCTGATTTCACGAATGGGTCGATGAATACGGGAGTGAGTGTTATTTTTTCGATTTTGTAGGTTGTTGCCTCTTTTCCCAGATCTTTTGCAATTTCTTTCTGAAATTTCCCTTCTGCTGCATTTCCTTTGGCGAATGTGCTGCTTTTTTTGATAAGTTCATTGACTTTTTTCTCGATTTTTGGCAAATCATCTGGTCTTACTTTTGCGTGACCAACGTCAACATAAGCCTGATCCTGATAAAATCCCTGCAGGCCTATTTCCGCTTGCGGGTACAGTTCTTTTACTGCCTGTGCAACGAGCGCTGCTGCAGAGAAATTAATCTTTTCTGCTTGGCTGAGCTTTTTCTTTTCAAGAACAAATGGCTTTCCCTTGTTTTGCTGTTCTCCTTTTTTTATTTGCGCCGTAATTTTCTTGCTTAACTCTGCGAGCGGGTGTCCTTTTGCATGAATGGAGAACTCCTTGTACCATCCGAATGGCGCCTTGATTACTGTGAACTTTTTTTTCAGCTTTTTTTCACACTCATTCAGGATTTCAACTGCTTTTGCAGGGCTTGCAAGATCGCTGCTCAGATGCGCATAGGGGTAGATAACGACGGTTTTTGCTTTTATTTGGGTCGCAATATCTTCGACTTCGGTGACAAAATTCGTTGAGATTTGATCAACGACAGGTTCATCTTCTTTTTCAACTGCGGTAAAGATAACAAGGCATTCTTTGACGCTTTTTTCAACTTTTTCCACGTCTTCAACATTCTTCAGCGCTTTTTGCGTTGCCTTGAATGTCAACTGATTTGCATGGATGCTAAGAATCTTCATAGGATCACGCCTTTTCAGTGTTGGTGCACATTTTTTACCTATATATCCTTTTCTGTTGATTTACGATAACTATATAAATTTTTAATCGGCTCTTTAAGCCATGGAAAAGAGGATTCTGTGGCTTCTCAGTTTTCTTGTCGGATCTTTGTATATTCCCTTTGTCACTGCGCAAATCACCCTGAATGGCATCTCTCTTCCTTCCTATAATCTTGGCGATGAGGTCACGTTGTCTGGAGAGATTACTAGCGATCGCGACCTTGTTGGGCTGTTTACGTTGACGTTGCGTTGTACGAGTGAACAGCAGCTTTTCGCACGAACGTATCATCTTCTTCCTACTACCCCTATTGACTACACAGAGACTGTTCCTTTTCTTGATTATCTTTCTGGCCAGTGTGTCGTTGCTGCAACGCTGACTGAGAGCGGTACTGTTGTTGGCGACATACTTTCGCCTTCATTTACCCTTACACAGGATCTTAATGGCCAGTTTACCTTAGACAAGACTATTGCAAAGCTTGGCGATCACGTGACTGTTGCTGGCATTGTCTCTCGCATTAATGGAGACCCTGTTGATGGCACTGCGACGGTGTATTTCAAGCAGAATGACAGCGACGTGTTCATTGATGCGGTAAAGATTGATGATGGACAATTTACTGCCTCCTTTGATACGAGTTATGCTCCTTCTGGCTCGTATATCATTGAAGCCCGCGTGTCTGATCTTTTTGGCAACCAGCAGACATTCCTTCTTGATCCTCTGACGTTACTTAGCTCAGTTGATGTTTCTCTTCATGCTGATGACTTCCATGTGCTGCCTGGCAAAAGCATTCGCGTTGATGGCGAAGCGATGTTACTCGGTCAGCCGCTTTCTTCTGGCCGTGTTACTTTGACTCTCGGCGATAGCCGTATTGAGCAGATTATCACTGACGGCACGTTTTCACTGAAGATGCCGTTGTCGTCCACTATTCCTTCTGGGAAGAAAGACATTTTGGCTGTGGTGACTGACGACCATGGCAACAGCGGGTCTTCTACCCTTACGTTTATTGTTGATCCTGTACCAACAACACTCGAGGTTCGCTCCTCAGCCAATTCATACAAGCCTGGCAACATTATTTCGTTTACTCCGGTGCTGCTCGATCAAGCAGGTGCACCACTCACTGCAGATGTTGAGATCTCTCTTTCTGCTCCTGATTATACTGACGCCTATGCAGATCTTGTTCCTTCAAATGTTGCCATGGAGTTCAAGCTTTTGTCAACTGCGCTGCCTGGCATCTGGAAGATCGCTGCGTTTTCTTCTGGGCTTGAGCATGTCTATTCCTTTGATGTCCTTGAGCAAAGCGCCCTTCAGGTATCCTTGTCTGATGAAGTGTTAGTGTTCTTGAATACAGGAAATGTGGCGTATCGTGGTCCAGTCACGATTGAGCTCCAAAGCTTTAGCGACACCTCTACGTTGGTCAAGGACCTTTCTCTTGAGGTGAATGAAACTTATGATGTTGACCTCCGTTCTGAGGTTGCTCCTGGGACCTATACGGTCGTGATTGGCGGCTCTGTTTTTCCTGATGTTGTGATTAGTGGCGGTCGTCCTTTTTCCTTTTTATGGATTATATGGACCATTATTACGCTTATCCTTCTTTTCCTCCTGCTTCGCTTTATGCGCAGAACTAAATCGATTAACCTTCCAGTTCGTCCTCTAAAGAAATTAACCTTCATTCGACGAGAACTTCCTGTTTCCCACCCAAAAGAAAAAGTTCTTGATGAGAAATTCAAGCGCCAGCTTGAACGGAATTATTCTTTCTCGAAAAAACCAGTCAAGTTTTCTTTTTTGAAGAAACGAGATGACAATATGTATGCGTATGATCTTCCGAAAAAGAGAGAGCGTGCACCTGACGCAACGCCACCAGCGTCTTCTTATAGCGATTATTCTTCGTCATACGAATCATCAACAACCAAGACCAGTGACGAGAAACCAAAGAAAGGGTTATTTGATATGTTTGACTAGAACTCTTACTCAATATAGGTCTCTGCTAGCTCTGCTGTTCGTCCGTATACCGAGAGCCCCTCAAAATTGCGTATTGAATACCAGGCGTCTCCCCGGAACATTCTCTTGAACCCTCTCGGTAGCGATGTGTGTACTTTGCCTTGTGCATGCGCCAACACGTGTCTTCTTTCTAGACGTGGATCTTGGAATGTTAGTTTTATTTTTCCGTCATGATATCCAGCAGCAAATCCAGCAACAGAACCCTGCTCGTTCTTTAACGCCATGAATTCACCCTGTATCGCCGTAAACTCTAACCAGTCTTCGCTGGCGTCAGGCACATATTTACTTGCTATTTCCTGTCGTCCATCGACTACTCTTCGTTTATCGAAGTCATCCAGCTTAAATTGCCGATCTCCAGAAAATAAAGCGTATCCGCGCGGAGGAGGTATGACGAGGGTTCTTTGTCCTTCGTCCCATACCGATGTTGCGGTTATTATTTCAAGTGTTCTAAGATCTCTTTCACTTATTCTTACTGGTTTTTGATGCCCTAGATAGACGTGTGTTGGCGAAACGCCCAGAAGATAGCCTCCAACTTTTCCTTGGTTGTTTGCCAATTGCACTAGCGAACCTTGACCAATACCCTTGAAATCTTCTTTGGTGAGCATGCTCTTTTCACTTCTGCCTTTTTTATAAATCTTTTCTTTGCTATTACTTTATAGTGCTCCTTTAGGAATCTTTATAAATCTTCACGTATGTGAACTTTTATGGTTTCCACCTTACTTATGCCTCAGGAGATTGAAGTCTTTTATATCATTCCTTCTATTCGGAAATCTTTAGCTCAGCACTTTAAACTGCAGGGCAAATCCCAGAAGGATATTGCACGTTTGCTCTATCTCCAAGAATCGACAGTGAGCCACTATATTCACAACAAGCGAGGAGACAAGATCACGTTCTTACCTGTTGTCGAACGCGCTATCGCTGACGCTGCTTCTCGTATTCATGATCATTTTGATCTTATTCGAGAGACACAGTCATTGCTGAAGTTTATCAGAGAAACAAGGAACTTATGTTCAATCCATCAGCAATTGTCTCATCTCCCTTCAAGCTGTAATGCGCTCACGATGGGGTGTGTCGCCCATGTATCTGCACAGGAGTCTCCATGACCATCTATCTTGATACTGCTGCTACCACGCCAGTTGATCCTCGCGTGAAACAAGCGATGGACCCGTATCTTGCTGATACGTATGGAAATGCTAGTAGCTTTCATGCATATGGGTTTGCGGCGAAAGAAGCGCTTGATCAGGCGCGACAGACTATTAGTAAGGTTCTTCATTGTTATCCACGCGAACTTATTTTTACTGGCAGCGGGACTGAAAGCATTAATTTAGCGATTCAAGGTGTTGCTCGTGCGTCGAAAAATAACGGAAAGCATATTATTACCACACCTGTTGAGCATCATGCTGTCTTGCATACATGCGAGCATTTGAAAAAAGACGAAGGCTACGACATTACATACTTACCAGTTGATCGTTTTGGTCTTGTATCAACTGCTGATTTGGAGAAAGCCATTCGCAAAGATACCGTGCTCATTAGTATTATGTATGCTAATAATGAAATAGGCACTATTCAGAATATTCGTGAACTGGGTGCTGTTGCCAAGAAACACCATATTCCTTTTCATACTGATGCATGCCAAGCTGCTGGTTTTTTGGATTTGGATGTAGATTCTCTTGATGTTGATCTCCTTTCCTTAAACGCAAGCAAAGTGTATGGCCCAAAAGGCGTTGGACTCCTGTATATTCGCACAGGAACTCCTCTGAAACCGCTCATTCATGGCGGCGGTCAAGAGCATGGATTGAGAAGTGGAACTGAAAACATTGCCGGTATTGTTGGCTTTGCAACAGCATTAGAAATTGCCGTCCAACACCAAGATGCTGAGAATAAACGTCTTGCTGCTCTCCGTGATCAGTTAATCACCAGTGTCTTGAAAGTGATCCCGCATACAACTCTCAATGGGCATCCAACGCAACGATTGCCCCATAACGCGCATTTTTCCTTTAGTGGTGTTGAAGGCGATGCGCTTGTTTTGATGTTGAATGAAGAAGGAATTTATGCATCAACAGGAAGCGCATGTGCGTCTCATACGATTGACCCGAGCCACGTTCTCTTAGCATTAGGTATTCCTCGAGACCGCGTCCATAGTGCGCTTCGATTTACCTTAAGCCGTTCAACGACAGAGAAAGATATCTGCACTGTCATTGATGTTCTTACCCGCGTTGTTGAAAAACTTCGATCGGTATCTCCTCTTATCGAACAGAAGGAGAAACGCCGATGACTGCAATCACCGATATTAATCGAGAGATGTTTGATACGAAAGCGAACTCTGCGTATTCCTACATTGCACAACCTGGATTGACGAAAGAGCTTATTGAGATCATTTCCCGTGATAAGAAAGAGCCTGAGTGGATGTTGCAGTTTAGATTATCCTGCCTTGAATTGTTCTATAAACTTCCTCTGCCTACTTGGGAAGGCGCGCCATCGCTTGCCGATCTCGATATGAGCAAAATTATTTATTACTCGAAACCTGATGCGAGACGATCAAAAAACTGGGATGATGTTCCTTCTGAGATCAAGAAAACGTTTGAACGCTTAGGCATTCCTGCAGCTGAACAGAAATCACTTGCTGGCGCAGGCGCACAGTTTGAATCGTCTATCGTGTATCATAACTTGAAAAAGCAATGGGAAGAGAAAGGCGTTATCTTTGAAGACTGCGACGTTGCGTTACAGAAATACCCGGAACTCATGAAAAAATATTTTATGAAATGTATTTCTCCTGCACTGCACAAGTTTACCGCGCTTCATGGCGCGGTCTGGAGCGGCGGGACGTTCTTGTATGTTCCTACCGGTGTAAAAATCGAACTGCCGCTGCAGGCGTATTTTCGAATGAACGAGGAAGGCATGGGCCAATTTGAGCATACCTTGATTATTGCAGAGCCTGGAAGCCACGTATCCTACATCGAAGGCTGCTCAGCACCAAAGTTTTCTGAAAATTCTTTGCATGCTGGCTGCGTTGAGATTTTTGTCCATAAGGATGCCCGTGTTCGCTATAGCAGCATTGAGAATTGGAGCAAAAATACGTACAACTTGAACACGAAACGCGCGATTGTTGAGGACAATGGCCTGATTGAATGGATTAATGGGAATATGGGCTGTCTCGTTGGAGAGACTAAAGTTTTTACTAATCCTAAAGGACCAGTTAATATAAAAGATATTGCTCCTGGTAGCAAGGTTTATGCATGGGACGAAAAGACAAATAGCCTACAAAAAACTATAGTAAAATCAAAGGTATTTAGTGGGTATAAGCGTGTTTATAGATTGGAGGCTGGTGGTCGAATAATAAAAGCAAGTGCAAATCATCCTTTTTTAACTCTTACGCGAAGAAAAAATAAACCAACTCACAAAAAAGGATTTTTTAATTTTGAATGGAAGTCCTTAGAACAATTGACTGAGAACGACGTAGTCGGTATTATAAAAGAGTTCCCTACCAGAAATGTTGCTAAAAAAATAAAATTAGAGAGAACTAAATCTAGGAGGAACTATAGTTGTTCTAAGGGCTTAAATTTTGCAAGCAAAGTTAACCAAGAAATAGGGTTTGCCAGAATTAATAAAATTAAATATGAAGGAATCGTGCCAACTTATGATATAGAAGTTGAAAAGTATCACAATTTTATTGCTAATGGGTTGATTGTTCATAACAGTAAAGCAACGATGCTGTACCCGTGCTCTATCTTGAAAGGACCCTATGCGAAATCAGACTTTCTTGGCGTCGCTTTTGCTGGCAAGAATCAATTTCAAGATACGGGAGCTAAGGTCTATCATCTTGCTCCCCATACATCAAGTACGATTCGTTCCAAAAGCATTTCCAAAGATGGAGGTATTACGACGTATCGAGGGTTGGTGCATATTGCGAAATCTGCTGTTGACTCTAAGACGCATGTGCAATGTGATGCGTTGATGGCTGATTCTCGTTCACAGTCACATACGATTCCATTCATGGATATCCAGACCAAACACGCGCTTGTGTCTCATGAAGCTACAGTCAGTAAATTATCAACGGATTCATTATTTTACTTGATGTCCAGAGGATTGACTGAAGAACAGGCGAAACAGATGATTGTTTCTGGTTTTGTCGAACCTATTATCAAAACCCTTCCTATTGAATATGCTATTGAACTGAATCGCTTAATTGAATTGGAAATGGAGGATTCGATTGGTTAACCATGGCCTCTTCTTCGACAGAACCCTCATGGCTACGTGCAGTACGAGAGCACTCCCGTCAGCAGTTTGACCTATTATCATTTCCTTCTTTTAAGCATGGCATGACGAGCAGACTTCAATGCCCTGTAACACTTTCTTTAGAGGGTTCTCCTTCAGTTGCCATGATTCCTGACTACCAGGCGCTTCATCAGACAGAGTCTTTTGATAAGTTTGATTTTTACAACAGAGCTTCTTTTTCCCAGGCACAAACGATTCACCTTCAGCAGAATGAAAAAAAAACGGAGCCGCTTATTCTAACACCGCCTGCTGGCCACTCTGTAAGCGCAGTCTATATTCGTGCAGAGAAAGGATCTGAGGCGACCATCCTCTTTGATTCTTCCTCAGTTTCCTCACCTTCTTATAGCTGCTTGATTGATCTTGAGCTTGATGAAGGTTCTTCAGTTACGTTTGTTGATCTGCAAGGGGCATCTGCTGCTACGTCTGTTTTTTTAACCAAGAGAGCGTTCTTGTCTACTTCTGCACGTCTACGCTGGTTTGATCTCCATGTTGGCGGATTGTTTACGCATGCAAAAACGTTTACTTACTTAACGAAACCAGAAGCTGCGGTTGAGCATGCTGCGCTCTTTTTTGGTTCCCAGCAGCAACAATTCCATCTTCAGTCGTCTCTTATTCACCAGGCTCCTTCCACACAGTCTCGTTTTCTTGCTCGCGGAGCATTAACTGATCAGAGCAAGGCGATTTCGTATGGTACTGTCTCCATGGACAACTCTTCTTCAGGAAGTAGCGGCCATCAGAAACAAGACATTCTTCTGTTGAGCGACCAGACGTTTGCTGATGCAATTCCGCAGCTGGTGATTAAGAATCATGATGTGTCCTGCACTCACGGCACTACGATTTCTTCTCTTGACCCAGAGAAACTCTTTTACTTAATGTCACGAGGAT
Source organism: Candidatus Woesearchaeota archaeon (assembly GCA_964371275.1). Lineage (GTDB taxonomy): Archaea > Nanobdellota > Nanobdellia > SCGC-AAA011-G17 > UBA489 > CAYJLN01. The sequence goes on along the minus strand of CAYJLN010000007.1, from coordinate 8,973 downwards.
TTTCAGACTCTGATGCGCGACAAATGCTTCTTTCTGGATTCTTCTCGTCATTTACGCAATCTTTACCGTCATCGCTCTCTGATTATCTTCTAAAAAAGTTAACGCCGAGGATTCCGTTCTTATGAAACCGGCCCACTTTTCGGATCGCGTACAGAAGGATTTCCCTCTTCTACAGCGACGCATCAATCGTAAATCCTTAGTGTATCTCGACAATGCCTCTACCACTCAAAAACCCCGCGTTGTTCTTGATATGGAGCGTGAGTATTACGAGATGATGAATGCAAATATTCATCGCGGGCTGTATACCTTAAGCGAGGAAGCGACTGCTGCCTACGAAGCAGCGCATGCAAAAACAGCTGAATTTCTCCATGCCAAGCCTGACGAGATTATTTTTACAAAGAATGCTACTGAATCTCTTAATCTTCTTGCTTACTCATTGACGAAAAAGATGGCCAAAGGGGATGCCGTCAGCGTTTCTCTTTTGGAACACCACAGCAATTTTGTTCCGTGGCAACAACTTGCCCGAGAACGGCAGTTACAGCTGAATATTGTTGGATTACAATCTGATGGAACTTTGAATCTCGATATGATTGACCCAAAGGCGAAAATTATTTCAGTTTCCCATGTGTCGAATGTCCTTGGCACGATTGCACCGTTGCGTGAACTTGCGAAACGGGCTAAAGAACAGGGTGCGTTGTTTATTGTTGATGCCAGCCAGAGTGCGCCGCATTTCCCTTTGGATGTTTCTGCGATTGATTGCGACTTCCTTGCGTTTTCGAGCCATAAGATCTATGGGCCAACAGGTATTGGCGTCTTGCACGGTAAACGCTACCGTTTAGAGATGCTTGATCCGTTCTTGTATGGCGGCGATATGATTCGGGAAGTGACGTTAGAGAAAACAACCTTCAATGATTTGCCGTGGAAATTTGAGGCTGGAACACCGAATATTGCTGGCGGTATTGGCTTTGGCGTCGCTCTTGAGTATGTGCAGAAGATTGGTTTTTCTGAAATTCAGAACCATGAAGCTGCATTAACAAGGTACGCTCTCGACGGTCTTCGAGCGATTCCTGGCGTGACCGTGTACGGGCCTGATGAACGTGGACCGGTGATTTCGTTTACCGTGAAGGATATTCATCCCCATGATCTTGCAGCCGTTCTCTCTCGCGATAATGTGTGCATCCGCGGAGGTCATCATTGTGCGATGCCGCTCATGCATGCGTATAACGTTTCTGCAATGGCGCGCGTGAGCTTTGGGCTGTATAATTCCGCTGCCGATGTTGATCAATTCCTTGCCTCATTACGAAAAGCAATCGAGGTGTTTCGCTAATGGACGCCCTCTATGCTGAAAATATTTTAGATCATTACAAGTATCCTCGTCATAGCGAGCCGCTTCCTCGCGCAGATATTCATTACCACGATGCGAATCCTTTGTGTGGTGATGAGGTTGATGTTTACCTTGCTGTTACTGATGGACGCATTACGGAGATTGCTGCAGTGACGAAAGGATGCGCTATTTCAAAAGCTGCTGCATCTCTCCTTACTGATGAATTGAAAGGAAAACCGCTTCGCTCTGTTGTTGATCTTCAGAAAGGGTTTGTGTTTGACCTTCTTGGGGTGTCGTTGAACCCAATGCGCATTAAATGTGCGTTGCTGGGCTTCGTTGCGTTTAAAAAAGGGATTATTCGCTATCTTGGTTTGCAGGAGGTTGTTGCTGATGACGCTTGATGTTCGCGATTTGCATGTGGCTGTTGAGGGGAAAGAGATTCTCAAAGGGATTTCGTTACGTGCTCCTCTTGGTGCGGTGACGGTGCTGATGGGGCCAAACGGAAGCGGCAAAAGCACCTTAGCATCAACATTGCTTGGTCATCCTTCTTTCAAAATCACTCGAGGGACTATTTTGTTTAATGACAAGGATATGACTGCTCTTTCCACCTCTGAGCGGGCAAAATTAGGCATCTTTTTATCCTTCCAGTACCCTCTTGAACTGTCTGGCGTTACTGTGTCACATTTCCTACGTACAGCATACCGTGCGTTGCATGGAACGGTTCCTTCAGTGACTGAGTTTGCTGTACTGTTGAAACAAGGCTGTCAGCGTCTTGGTATTCCTGACGAGTTCCTGAAACGATCGCTGAATGAAGGGTTCTCTGGCGGGGAAAAAAACACAAAGCAACCACACCAAAAGCAAAAAC
>CAYJLN010000007.1:4206-6774 GCA_964371275.1 Candidatus Woesearchaeota archaeon | reverse complement strand
TGCGGGGAAAAAAAGAGAATGGAAGCTCTCCAATTGCTTATTCTGAAACCAAAATTTGCGATTCTTGATGAAACGGATTCGGGGCTTGATGTTGATGCCCTGAAATTAGTAAGCACTGTTGTGTCTGCAATGGTGAAGGAAGGCATGGGTGTGTTACTGATTACACACTATAAACGATTTTTTGACTATCTTAAACCAGAGAATGTGTATCTTCTCACTGAAGGATCTATCGTTCGTCATGGAGGCTCAGAGCTTGTTGATCGACTGGAAAAAGAAGGCTATGCATGGCTGAAGGAGAAATAAGATGATTTCGAAAGACCAAGTGATGGATGCGTTGAAAGCAGTGTGTGATCCTGAATTAAACGTAGATGTGGTGACTCTCGGATTAATTTACAACGTTGATATTGCTAAAGATATTGTTTCTGTGCGGATGACGTTGACCACTCCTTTTTGTCCGTTTGGCGGGTTTATGGTTGAGGATGTAAAACAGAAAGTGAAGGCGATTGGCGCGAAAGACGTGAAGGTGGAAGTGACGTTTGAGCCGCCGTGGAAACCGCCTGAGGGATTGAGAGAACAGTTGGGGTTGTAGATTTCTTTCTCATCCCTTCACAAAAATAAAATCCTTTTCTTCTTCAATTTTTTTATAGTCTTTAAATAGAGTCATATCGAGATTTTTTGCTTTTTTTAGCATACTAATCCCAATGAAGCCGTTTTTCTTTACAACCCGTTCTATTTCTGCCATCGCTCGCGGCACATGACAATGATGTAATGCCGTTACCGAGATCACGATATCAAATGTTTCGTCTTTGAAGGGCAACAGTTCTCCGCCGCCAATAATGCGAGTTCCTTCTCCCTGATTCAGCATATTTTCGCTGGGATCAAGGAACACAATGTCGCAGTCAGTAAATATTTTATGCGTGAAGCAGGTTCCAGCACCCACATCGAGAAGCGTTCCTTTCTGTGGAATATGCTGCCGCAGAATTCGTAATTTTTTGAGCTGCTCTTCTTCGTACAGCTCATTATACCCTTTTGCGATATTATCATAGTATTCCATGTTAGGTCAATTTCTTTTCCAGCAATTCGCAGGCTTTGCAGAATTGCCGTGCTGCAGGCTCGCCACAGCTTTCACAATTGCCAATCTTTTTCTTTTTATATTTCTCTTTTAATTCTGGCAAGACATCAAGAAACGCATTGATAATCCCCTGCTTTGCTCCTGGCAATCGTAATTCGAGATCATTGAGCATTTCTCCCACTTTATTTCTGAACGTATGGGGAAAATTTGGGCATTCCACAAACGTCACGGGGAAGTTTTTCAGTATCGTGTACAATTTTATTTCTTTTTCTGTCATAAAATACAGCGGTTTAATACGGGGAACAAATTTTTCATGCGCAATGACGCCAGTTACTGGTCCAAGCTTTGCGGAGAGCTGCATATTGCCTTTGAACTGATTCATCAGCAACGTTTGTGATTCGTCATCCAAGTTGTGTCCTGTTGCAAGTTTTGTTGCATTGAGCTCACGTGCCCCCTTGTTCATCAAGTATCTTCTGAAGGTACCACAGGCTGTGCAGGCGGTTGTCTCGACGAGTTTTAAAAATTCATCGAGCGTATGCCCAAACTCTTTTTTGACTGACAGGATTTTTAAAGGAGTGTTATATTCAGTACAGAACTTCTTAGCATCTTCAATCGTGACGTTACGGTAGCCTTCAATGCCTTCGTCAATAGCGAGCGCATGGACGGGGATGCCTTGCGGTTGGCACACTTTATTCAAGATATGCAAACACGTGAGACTGTCTTTTCCCCCAGAAATGGCGCAGACGATCCGGTCCTTCTTATCGATAAGCTTGTAGACACGAATTGTTTTGAGGACTTTTTTTTCAAAATATTTAATAAAACAGTTTTTGCAGAGCTTTCGGTGATTTTGAAGCACATACACAGGCCTGTCTTGACAGCGCTTGCAGCCCTTTGGTTTTGGTAGCTCTTTAGGAGTCATATATACTGTAGTCGATAGATCGTTATTTAAGGTTTTGGATCAGCGTTTACTTTTTAGAATTCTTTATTTTTTCTCTACGTTTTGAAATCCGTGTTTTTCTCCCCAACCAAAAGGATCTGCTCTCCATTCTTCGAGAATTCCTATCTGGTCATGAGAGAGGTAGCCCGATTCCTTTGCTACGCGGAGTAACGTATCATACTCAAGAAGCGATCGTACTTCACAGGGAGGTTTTAGTGCACTAAATGCTTGTACTGCTGCTTCAAGACCATAGTTAAAAATTGAGAAGCAATGCGTGGCATTTCCTCGTGCAGTTCTTACAGCTTCAACTGCTGCTGCAGAACTTCCGCCTGTTGAGATAAGGTCTTCAATGACGACTACTCTTTTTCCTTCCAGGTCTTTTTCTGCATCAATTCCTTCTATCTGGTTTCTGAGCCCGTGATTTTTTGGTTTGTCTCTAATATAAATAAGCGGCAGACTTAATCTATCGGCAAGAAGCGCTGCGTGGGGTATTCCTGCTGTTGCCGTTCCAGCAATAATCTCTGGAATGATTCTGTTAGCGAGAAATTCTTCAAAACCA
>CAYJLN010000007.1:0-4196 GCA_964371275.1 Candidatus Woesearchaeota archaeon | reverse complement strand
AACCAGTTACAATGACTCTTCGAAGTTGCGGGTGGCTCAAAAACAACCGATTATCGTTGTAGATGGGCATATAATATCCCGATGCCCAAGGAAACGGTTTTTCAGGATTTAATTTAATCGCCCCAATCTGCAGCCCGGCTAATGCAAGTTGTCTTCCGTATGGGCTGCTCATTCTTCTTTTGAGGCACCTTCTCTTTAAATAGGTTGCCCGAATTTTTTATTACTTAAGCGGTAAAATTATCCGCCACAGACCACAGAGAGAACCTTAATCTTATCTTTGTCTTTTATAGGCGCATCTTCCGTCACCACTTCATTATTCTGCGTGACGATAACGCTGACAGGATTTATTTTTAATTCTTGGAGAAGATCTCTAACCATTTTTCCCTTTAGGTCAACCGTTTTTTCCTTCTTCTCCCGTTCAATGAAGACGCTGACTTTCATGATGGTTTCCTTTTTGTCTTTTTCTTTATATACCCACTCATTTTTTATAACTATTTTATCGTAGTTACACTCGTAATCTTTATAAACTCTCCCCCGTCATTATTCTCCATGGGTATCCCTTTTTTGTTAGAAGATGTGGTGGGTGAACTTTTTATTAATCCTTCTCAACCTGCTGCACTTTTTGGCAAGCACAACTATTTTAAATTGAAAGGTACTCGTTATGATCTGTTCTTTGCGCAACAACTGATACACACTGTCGATCATCTCTGTGATCCCGATTTCCTTGTTGTTCCTGTCTACCCCCACAGCGAAGACGGTGAAAAAGTAACAGCTATCACCCTTCTCGAACAATACCAGCGAAATCCCAATCTTCAGCTTTTTGCAACACGAGATATTAAAAAAGTCGTTTGTTCAGAAGTAGTTAAGGGCGAACAACGACAAACTGAGCGCACCGGCCCCTTCCTTTCTTTTTTTGATATTGCTCATGGACCGGGGGGTTCTGCACTTGTGCGTAAAGTAGCATACCTGGTTGCTTCACAAGAAGACTGTCTTCAAAAGGTTGCCGATCCTGATCGTTTTCTTACGGACCTACGAGAATTCACGCGCCGTGTTCAACATCGTTATCACTCGTAGAGCATTTAGTTTCCAAAATATTTTGAGAACGCGCTTCGCGCTTCTGCTTCACTTTGTGCTTTGATGAGAACCCTATTCTTGAAGATTGTCATGTTTTTTACCTGAAGACATGTCCCTAGACCGGTGACTCGTTCACTCTTTCTCAACATTTTCTCTACATCAGCGAGATCTCGTTCTTCATAGGAGAACTGATAGGTTCCTGAACCGCAAAACCTGATCATCGTGCTGCTCTTTTTGCCGTGCAGATACTCGTAGGTTCCTTGGCATACTTTACAGTCTTTTCTTTTTTTGACGTTTATTTTATTTAATTGGTTATCCCAGATGTTAATCGAGAGAAGATGCTGCTCGATTGGTTCATGAAGAAGAATTTTCAGTGCTTCGCTGACTTGCAGGCAGGCCACGAGATGCGTAATCGTATTCAACACCCCTACAGCGTCACATGTCTCTGTTGTTTTTGCATTGTTGAACACACAGGAAAAGCACGCACCTTCGGGAAGAATAGGCATCACGAACCCTTTTTCTTGGATAGCTGCTCCATACACCCATGGGACTCTGATTTTCTTACACCAGTCATTGATCAGAAAGCGCGTCTCAAAGTTATCAGTACCATCCAGAATAAGATTTCCTTTCCTAAGCAGATCAGCATTTTTTTCGGTGAGATCTTCAGTATGCACATCGATTTTTGTTTCTGAATTTATTTTTTTCAGATGCACTTGCGCTTGCAAAGCTTTCGGTTTTCCTATGTCATCTTCTGTATAGAGACTCTGCCGCTGCAAGTTTGTTAATTCAACGACGTCACGATCGATGAGAACCAGACGACCAATTCCTGCCCGCGCGAGCAAGTCCGCTGCCACACTTCCAAGAGCGCCCACACCGACGATTGTTACGGTGCTCTTATTGAGAACTTCCTGACCTTTTTTTCCTATTTTTTCGAGTACTTCCTGACGCGAGTATCTCATGCAGCAGTTCAATAACGGAGTTCTTAAATAGATTCCGATTTGTGCGTGATGAGCTTCACTACTTCGAGAATGATATGACTGAGTAGTCCTGCGCCGAAGACCCAGAACCACTGCATTAAGGTCAAAGGAACAAGCTTGAACGCTTTATTGAGCGGCGTGTAGATAATAAGGAGCTGCAATCCAAGTGAGAAGAGAACTGCCAGATTGAGCCATTTATTTGAGAACGGGTTTGTTGTGAAGGCTTTCTTTGTTCGACATCCGTATGCCCTGAACAGCTCGATCACGATGATCGTGCTTAATGCTATCGTGCGAGCGAGCATTTCATTTCCCGTGCTTTTCCAAAAGAGGTAGAACAGCCCTAGAACGATGATAGTTCCTATGATGCCTGTTGCAATAATGAAGGGGACCATTTCGTTGAGCAATTTTTCCTTTGGATTGCGCGGTTTTCTTTCCATAATCTTGTCGTCTGGCTTGTCTACGCCTAGTGCAAGTGCGGGCCAGCTGTCGGTCATGAGGTTCATCCAAAGAATATGGATCGGTAATAATGGCAAGGGTATCCCGATGATTAAAGAGAGCAATACAATTCCTACTTCTGCTGTGTTTGCGCTGAGCAAATAGGTGACAAATTTTTTGATGTTATCATAGACAATGCGCCCTTGTTCAATGGCCGATACAATGCTGGAGAAATTGTCGTCTGTGAGGACCATATCTGCTGCATCACGGCTGACGTCAGTTCCTTTTAAAGACATGGCGACACCCACGTCTGCTTTTTTGATGGCTGGAGCGTCATTGACGCCATCGCCGGTCATCGCTACAATTTCGCCGTTTGCCTGCAGTGCGCGGAGAATTCGCACTTTATGCGAGGAACTTGTTCGTGCGTAAATAGCGTATTTTTTTACGGATTCTTTGAGTTGCTCGTCATCGAGAGTATCGAGTTCTTTTCCTGTCAAGGCTTCGCCGCCCATTCCCACTTGCTGCGCAATGGCTTTTGCAGTCAGCGGGTGATCCCCCGTGATCATGACTGCCCGTATGCCTGCTTTTTCACATAGCTTCAACGCTTCTCTGACACCTTCTTTCGGCGGGTCAATCATCCCCATCAATCCAATGAAACAGAAATCGTTGTTTTTCTTGTACGCCATCGCCAGGACACGCAGGGCGTTTGATGCCATTTCATGGTTCTGCTCAAGAATGCGCTCGCGATCAAAACGCGTGATTCTTCTGGGTATGTCTTTCTCTGCCATATGCGTGCACATCTCGAGAATCACTTCAGGAGCACCTTTGTAATACGAGAATCCATTATGGATGGTTGCCATGAATTTCTTGTCTGCATCAAAAGGAATTTCGTCTTTCCGCTCTATTTTTTGCACGTTTGCTTTCAGTGCTGCAAAGAGAAGAGCTCGTTCAGTTGGATCTCCTATCGTATCTGTTGCGTTATTACAGGATACAGCAATTTCGAGCAGCAATCGCAGTTCTTTCGGATCGATTTCTTTTCCGTTGACGAGGAATTTTCCTTCTTTCGTATAGCCCTCGCCTGCGACGTCAATGACTTTATTATTCGCCCAGATTTTCTTCACCGTCATTTCATTTTTTGTTAGAGTTCCTGTTTTATCTGAGCAGATGACGGTAATGTCCCCTAGTGTTTCGATGCTTTTGAGCTTCTTGATCAACGCATTTCGCTTGATCATGCTCTGGACGCTTAAAGCAAGACAAATAGTCACGACAGCAGGCAGTCCTTCGGGAATCGCTGCGACGGCTAAGCTAATAGCTGTCAACAACATCGGGATAAAATGCAGGTCACGCATCATGCCGATGGCGAAGACGATGAGACAAACTCCTGCAGTGATGAATCCTAAGAATTTACCAAGTTCACTCAGTTTTTTCTGCAGAGGCGTCTTTGACTGCTGCACTTCCTGCACCATCTTGGCAATCTTCCCGATTTCTGTGCTCATTGCGGTGTCAGCGACAATACCTTTTCCTGTTCCTCTGACAATAATCGTGCCGCAGAACAGCATGTTGCTTCGCTCGGCAAGATCGGTTTCTTTTGGGATAGCATTAATCTGTTTGTTGCACGGCATGCTTTCTCCGGTGAGCGATGCTTCATTTGTCTGCAGATTATGCGCTTCCATGACGCGAATATCCGCAGGTATTTTCATACCTTCTTCA
>CAYJLN010000006.1:23052-23311 GCA_964371275.1 Candidatus Woesearchaeota archaeon | reverse complement strand
AGACACCCGAAATAGTGAATATAACTTCATTATGGGTAGAGGTCGGTGGTTCAAATCCGAGCAGGCCCATTGTATTATTCTTTTAAATTTGATTTCGCACGAAAATGATGAATAATCTCTTTGAACACAGGAATCAACGACACCACAATAATCGCTAAGATAAAGAGAGTAAAGTGTTCCTTAACAAAAGGAAGGTTTCCAAAGTAATACCCGCCTAATGTAAAGAGAAGCACCCACACCAATCCACCAAGAACATTAT
>CAYJLN010000006.1:16733-23042 GCA_964371275.1 Candidatus Woesearchaeota archaeon | reverse complement strand
GAACATTATAACTCAAAAAACGAAAGTAATTCATCCGACCAATACCAACAACAAAAGGCGCAAAGGTTCGAATAATAGGAACAAACCGTGCTAGAAAAATCGTTTTTCCTCCATGCTTCTGACAAAATGCTGACGTGCGATCAAGATACGCTTTATTGAGAAAACGAGAATGTTTCTGCGTAAACGCTCGAGGACCGATATATTTTCCAATATGATAATTGACGGTATCCCCAAAAACAGCGGCAACCCACAAAAGCAAGATCAAGAGAGTGATATGTAGCGACCCCAGCGCGGCAAACGCACCTGCAGCAAAAAGCAACGAATCACCAGGGAGAAAAGGCGTCACCACAAAGCCCGTTTCAAGGAAGATAATAAGAAAGAGGATGCCATATGTCCACGCGCCATAGTCAGCAATAATACTCTGAAGATGGGTGTCTAAATGCAAGATAACATCAATAAACCAGGAAAGATACGGCAACATAGAGAGGACAAAAAGAAACTAGCAATTTAAGAATGTTATGATTACTCTCTCTGTCGCAATAACAGGTGATGATTATTAAGTCGAATGGGGTGATTGATAAAGAAACCTGTAAGAGTGTTAGAAAGACAGGTCTTGGTGAAACTCTAAAATTTGCAATTATAAATCCTAATTCTCGATGGGTGAACTTATATCTTGAGAAATGAATATAGACCTCAAAAAGAATTATTCAGAGGCTTTCAGCAGAGCCGAAAGACGAATAGTTTATATACTATTAAAATCACTATTCTATAATGGTTACAAATATCCAAGAAGCCATAGCCGCCAATAACCTCAAAAAAAGAGTATGCATTCATGATCGAGTTGACGATATAGCTTTAGCAACGCATTATGGCGCTGCAAAAGCAGGAATAACAAGCAACCCAATGAGGAGGCCAATAAGACCTATCGATTTTATGATCTGTTTCATGTGGTTAAAACCTCCATATGAATTGATTATGGGGAAAGAACGATACCTTTATTTATAAAAAACCTTATAGGCGAAGAGAAAATAAAGTAAAAAACGGTTTATTTTTGACCAAAAAGCTTGAAAAGTCTTGATAACTCTAAAAGAAAGAAAAAATGGAAATGCTCTCAAAACACCGCTTCAAAAGTAATCTCTTTCTCGCACCAATGGAGTCGTGCTCAGATGTCGCCTTCCGAACGCTCTGCTACGAGCAAGGCGCAGCGCTCACGTATATTGAAATGATCCGTGCCTATGCCATTACCAAAAAAAAGAAGGCAATGCTCGAAAAACTAGATCCGTCACCATCAATACGGCAGGGATTGCAACTCGCAGCAGTAAAAGTGAATGAGCTCAAAAAAACACTGCTCTACATTAAAAAACAACGGGAAGAGCATAATCCTCGTTTCGAGCACATCGAAACCATTGACCTTAATTTAGGATGCCCATCTCCAGGTCTCATCAGCGAAGGAGCAGGTCCCGCACTCCTGAAAAGAACCAATCGTGTACGCGAATTATTTGAAACGTTAAAATCGACGTGGAACGGACCAGTCAGCGCCAAGATGCGGTTGGGAATGAATGGAAAGGAAAAGAAAAATAAAGTCTATCTCCATGTGCTTGAAAAAGCAGAAGAAACAGGACTCGATTGGATCACAATACACCCCAAAACAGTCGATACAGGATCAATGGAACCAGTCGATCTCAACGTGCTGAAAGAATGTGTCGGGCATACGTCAGTACCTATCATCGGGAATGGATGGGTTATTGATGGGGACTCAGGTGAAAAAATGCTAAAAACGGGAGTTCAGGGAATGATGATCGCTCGGGCGGCAGTTGGAGATCCCTGGGTTTTCAAACGAATTGCGCACTATCAGCAAACAGGCAGAAAACTCCAAACACCGACAAAAGAAGAGTATACCGCAGCGTTAGAACAGTACCTCAAGATTGCAGGGGAATACAAGATTCCTGAATACTACCGAGAGTATCATAAAAATGTCTTCACGATGAAAATAAATGGCACATGGGATCATTTCCATACGCCGAAAACAATTGAGAAGTGGGTATAAGCGAACCTTTATAAAGAAAGATTAAAAAAGAATTTCTACAGCGGGATAGGACAGCCTGGAGTGTCCGTCACTAGCTAAGTCTAGCGGAAAGGGCTCATAAGCAGTCTTAGACACCCGAAATAGTGAATATAACTTCATTATGGGTAGAGGTCGGTGGTTCAAAAGAAAACTGAAAATCCACCTCCCGCTATATCTTAAATTTTTGAAGCTTAGTTAAATGTTTTTGATTGCGGAAACCGATTTCTGCAACCCATTTAGACAATTGTCGGACGCCATTAAGTTGAATTCTTATTTTGCCTTTACCAATATGATAAACACCAAACCGAAATTTTTGTTTTTTCAGGATCTTAATAAATTGATTTTGCATTGGGCTTGGGCTAATTTTCATCTCAAGTCTTGGGTAAATAGTACCGTTGTTGTTTGTTATAACAACTGATCCATCTGTATCAAAATAACCCCTAAGAACATCCAAACCATAACGCTTAAACATCGAAGGGATTTTAGCACGCCCCCATTTAGGGGATATAACAAGACCTACCTCGTAAAGGAATCGAAGTACGTTCCGTCGGAAAACAAACAAGTCTGCTGTATTTTCATTTTTTCTAAATTTTAAAATTGGATCTATAGAGAAAAGGTCAAATATCAATCGACGAACATATTCTATGTAACCTAACTCATCTATTGCGTGGAAGGATATTTTTAATCTATCGTTCACAAAATAACCATCACCAAGCATGATACCTATGAATTCAGCAAACTTATAGGGGTCTTGATCTATAAGAAACATAAAAAAAGAAGTAATTCCGGATTAATATATTCAACGCAAGAAAAAGCGAAAATATACGCAGTAAAATCGAAAAAATTACAAAAAAAGAAATAACAAGTTATTTAAAACAGCAAAGTTTTTCTTCCGATTATGGCATTAGTACTCGGTATTGACGAAGCTGGCCGTGGACCAGTCATAGGTCCCTTAGTTCTCTGTGGAGTCATGATTGACGAGTCAAAAGAGGAACGACTCAAAGAGATGGGTGTCAAAGATTCAAAATTACTGACACATCCACAACGGTTGAAACTTTCTAGCAAAATCAAAGATCTTGCCGACGAGTTTAAACTGATCATTGTTGAACCAAAAGAAATTGACGAAGCCGTTACAACGCCAGGAATGAATTTAAACTGGCTTGAGGCCCATAAAAGTGCGCAAATTATTAACGAATTAGACCCTGATAAAGTCATTCTCGACTGCCCAAGCCCCAACATCAAACGCTATACGTCTTACCTGAAGGAACTGCTTGACGACGATTCCATTGAAATAGACGCCCGCCATAAGGCAGATCGCGACTTCGTGGTTGTAGGAGCAGCCTCCATTCTCGCAAAATGCGAACGGGAAGACCAGGTGCTGAAAATAGAAAAAATGGTCGGCCAGAGCATCGGAAGCGGATACCCAAGTAATCCTGTCTGTCAGAAATTTCTTAAGGAAAACGGCGAAAAATATCCCGAAATCTTCAGAAAAAGTTGGATGACGTGGAAAGGTCAAGAACAGGCAAAAAAACAAAAAACACTGTCAGAATTCTAAAAAACATCACGCAACCTTTATAAAAGCAAAAACAAGCATTTTTCGTGGGAAAAGTGAGTTATTCTAGGGTAGAAGAGACAGCAGGGAAAGAATGACCACCATCAAGAGATTGCGGGTAAAGGGGTTCAAGAGTTTCGCTAAACCGACCGATATTGAATTTGGAACCAAGTTTAACGTTGTTATCGGCGCGAATGGTTCTGGTAAGTGTGTAACTGGTGATACGCTCGTACATTTGGCAGACGGATCATTAGCGAGAATCGACAAACTGGTAAACCAAAAAATAGCGGCGGGAAAAACAGAAAAAACAGAAGATGGATTTATTGCGTATGGCGATCAAACAAAAGTCTTGTCTCTAGACACAGAATCGTACAAGATCGCTCCGTGCCAAATTCTCGCATATGTAAAAAGAAAATCGCCAGAAAGCCTTTTAAAGATAAGAACACGATCGGGGAGAAAAATAACAGCAACCAAGTATCATCCATTATTTGTTCTGGATGAAGGAAAGATAAAAGCAATAAAAAGCGAAAAGCTAAAAGAAGGAACGAGAATAGCAGTCCCTCGGTTTGAGCCAATAAAAAGAAAAAATCCGTATTTTTTTGAGCTTATTGATGAGATAAAAAGAAAAGATAATCTCTACGTGTCATACAAAAAAGATTTCAAAAAACAACTCAAAAAAATAAAAAGAGGGTCTTGGAAAAAAACCGCGAAAAAGATTGGTGTCCCATATAACACAATTAAAGGTTTACAAGACAAACAAGCAGTAAACTTTGCGGATATAGTAAAAATTCTCCGATGTGCTGGTCTTAACAATAAAGAGATAACAAAACAAGTAACAAGCGTAAGAACAAAGAACCACTCCGATGAATGTAGAATGATCTGGAAAAATAGCCCAGAATTCGCAAGACTATTTGGGTACATCCTTTCTGAGGGGAGATGCGCGAAAGAATCAAACCAAGTATGGTTTACAAATAGTGATGAAAACCTTATCATAGACTACGTTAAGGTAATGAAACAGGTATTTGGGGTTGCGCCAAGCATTAAAGAGTACAAACCTAACTGTTGGGATGTTCTTGTATACAGCAAAGCCATCATAGAGATATTCCGTAAATTCGGGGTTGGAGAAGGATCAGGAGAAAAAAATATTGACGACCTCTTTTTGAAACATTGTTCAGAAAAAGAGATCGGATCGTTGATTGAAGGCCTCTATGGCGGGGATGGATACGTCTCGAAATCATCAATAGAAATCACAACAAAAAGCGTTGCTCTTGCTAAAAAAATTCAGACGATATTAGACCGACTAGGGGTGCTGTCAAGAAGCACAACCATTGTAAAGATAGCGACGAATACCGGTTTTTCCGGGGTATATAAAAAAATAGCGATATATGGCGCAAATGAGTGTAGACAATTAAGTAAATTTGTAAGATTCAGAAGCAAGGAAAAACAGGAAAGATTCGAACAATTGTGCAAGAAAAAGGCAAATACAAATGTTGATGTAATCGAAGCAAACGCGCTCGTAAAAGATGTATGCGAGGATTATGGGGTCTTAAGAAATAGCAGAGAACTAAGAAAGAAATATCCCTTTTTAGGCGCCTATAGCTATGAAGGCACATTACCATCACGACAAGGGTTGCAGATAGTAACAGAACAGATAATTGGAAAACATGAAAAAACAGTAAACGCACAAATCTTAGAAAAACTGGCATATGCTGATATTTTCTGGGACGAGATAGAAGAACTTGAAGAAGTAAAATCAAAAGAAGAATGGGTGTATGATTTATGCGTAGCAAAACAGCATAATTTCATTGCGAATAGAATAATTGTTCATAATTCAAACGTCATCGACGCCCTCTGCTTCGTTCTCGGAAAGTTGTCGGCAAAGTCATTGCGTGCAGAAAAATCAGCAAATCTCATCTTTAATGGCGGAAAAAAATCAAATCCTCTCAAAGAAGCAGAAGTCAGCATTTTCTTCGATAATAACGCCAAAGAATTTCCCTTGCAAACAGAAGAAATCAAGCTAACGCGAGTAATCAGAAGTAATGCAATTTCGATCTACAAGATAAATGATGAGACGCGGACACGACAGGAAATACTAGAACTCCTCGCGGCAGCAAAAATAAACCCAGAAGGCCACAACATCGTCTTGCAAGGCGACATTATCCACTTCATGGAGATGCATCCTGAAGATCGAAGGACGCTTATTGAAGACACCGCAGGAATCACAGTGTATGAGGACAGAAAACAGAAGGCGATGCTTGAGTTAGAAAAAGTCGAAAAGAAATTGAGCGAAGCTACCATCATTCTGACAGAACGGGAAACCTACTTGAAAGAACTGAAGAAAGAGCGCGATCAGGCGATGAAATATAAAGACCTAGAAAAAAATATCAAAACAAACAAAGCAACCTACTTGAAATTGCAGATAAATGAGCGAGAAGATGAACGCAAGATAGTTGAAGAAAAGATAGAAAAAACAAAAGGTGAAATTAAAAAGATCGAGACAAAAATAAAAGACTATCGCAACGATATCGACCGAAACAGAAAAGAATTAGAACAAATAAACGATGAGATTGAAGAAAAAGGGGAAAAAGAAGCAATTGCGCTGCAAAAGGAAATCGAGGCGCTAAACAAAGAAGTCATCAAAAAAAGCGAGCGGTTAAACACCTGCCGAAATGAGATTACCAAGGTTGGGGAA
>CAYJLN010000006.1:1483-16723 GCA_964371275.1 Candidatus Woesearchaeota archaeon | reverse complement strand
GCAGCCGAAAATGACCGTTTGGATAGAGCGCGAAGGTTGGGGAAAGAAAAAAACAGCTGCGTATTGCATTAGACGATATAGACAAAACAGTAACTGGTCTCGAAAAGACAAAAGGAGAAATTCAGGGAAAAGTATCAGAATTGACAAAAAAGCTCCAGGAAACGGAAAAAAGCCTGGAAAAAGTGAAGGGTGGTCAAAACATCTCGAATATCGGCACGCTCGATAAGCTCGAGAAAGAGATTGATGCAGGCCTTATCAAACTTCAGGCATTACAGGAAAAGAAGCAGTCATTCTTGCAGAAAAAATTCCAGATTGACGCCCAGGTTGCAGCCATTGACGAACGAGTAAAGAAGACAGAAGAAAACGAAAAGAAAGCAGACCTCAAAGGAAAGCGTCAGGAATACGAAAAAATCAAGGAAGAGTTCAGCAAGAAAGGGAATGAGCACGGCGTTGTTGAGCGCCAGTTGGAAGAAGTCAATAAAGAATATTTTGCAAATCAATCAGAGCTCTATAAATTACGGGCGCAAGAAAGCGGGATGAAAGAAACCTTGCTCGCAGACAAGGCAGTCAAGAGAATTCTCGACCTGAATGATAGGGGTATCTTTGGAACATTGAATCAGTTAGGAAAAGTCGAGAATAAGTATGCAGTAGCTCTTGAAGTTGCAGCGGGAGCGCGAATGAAAAGCATTGTCGTTGAAAATGACAAAAAAGCAGCAGACTGTATAAATTTGCTCAAACAGGAAAGATTGGGAACAGCAACGTTCTTGCCATTGAACAAGATACAGCCGCGGCAACAGGCGACGTTACAAGGACCAGGCATTCACGGCAATGCCATGGATCTCGTTTCGTTCGACAAAAAATTCAAAGACGTATTCTCCTATGTATTTGCAAACACGCTGGTCGTTGAAGACATAGAAACGGCGCGAAAAATAGGAATTGGAAAATATCGCATGGTCAGTCTTGACGGCGATATTGCAGAAACAAGCGGAGTGATGATTGGGGGATTTAGGACGAAGGCGCGAGGCCTCGGATTCCAAGAAAAAGAAGTCAACAGCGGCGTTGAAACAGCCCAGCAGGAAGAGGACAAGCTCGGAAAGCTGAAAGAAACCTTAGAGCGACGAAAAGGACTGTTGGACAAGGAGCTAAAAGAATTAAGCATCAAAAAAAGCAGCTTAGAAGGAGAACTCATCAAAACAGAAAAGACGCTAGACACTGATGTAAGCAAACTCGAAAAAGAAAAGGAAGCATTGCTCCAAAATAAAACAGTAAAAGACGTCAATGTGCTCTCGAAAGAAATCGAAACTGCCACAGAAGGTATCGCTGCATTGAAAGAAGAACGAGAAAAGATCAAGAAAACAATCAAGGACATCAGAAACCCCGAGATAGCCTCGTCAATCGAAAGATTAGAGGCAAGACGGCAAACAATCCGTGAAGAGCTCATTCAGGCAGCGACAGAAATAAAGAACATCGATATGCAAAAAGAGAATATTTACTATCCTGAAAAAGAAAAAACATCCAGGATTATCAAGCAGCATGAAAAAGAAAGTGAAGAGTTCAGAAAAGAGCAAGAACGATTGGAAAAAGAAGTCAAAGAGCAAAATGGGCTGCTGAATCAAAAAGAAGACGATGAGCGGAAATTCCAGCGGGAGTACAAAGACCTTTTCGCAAGGAGAAACAAGCTCAATGAAGAAATAAGAAAACACGAAGAGGGTATCCTGGGCGAAGAAAACAGGATAAAGGAAGTCAATGAACGCTCAAACGACATCGTCATCAAGCGTGCAAAAATAGTTGCTGAGCTCGAAGGACTGAGCAAAGAATACGAGGAATTCAGGGGCATTGAGGTAAGAACGAACATCTCAGTAGAAAAAGTCAAAGATGAGGTGAAAAGATTCGAAAAGCTCCTCGTGGAAATGGGAAATGTGAACTTAAAGGCGCTTGAGGTCTATGAAGACATCAAAGTGGAATACGAGAAGATTCTCGATAAGATGGCAAAGCTCAAGGAAGAGAAAGAAGATGTCTTGCAGATGATGTATGGCATTGAAAGCAAGAAAAAAGAAACATTTATGAGAACCTATACAACGCTTTCAGAAAATTTCACCAAGATTTTCGCGATGCTCACCACAAAAGCAGAGGCGCTTCTGGAACTCGAAAACAAAGAAGATCCTCTTAGCGCAGGAGTGGATATCAAGGTGCGCCTAGCAGGCAATAAATTCCTCGATATCAAAAGCCTGTCAGGCGGAGAAAAAACATTGGCGGCATTGGCCTTTATTTTTGCAATTCAGGAATTCAATCCGGCGTCATTCTATTTGATGGATGAAGTCGATGCAGCTTTAGACAAGAGAAATTCAAATATGCTGAGTAAATTCATTAATAAGTACGCAGAAAGAGCACAGTATATTATTATCTCGCACAATGATGAAATGATCTCGGAAGCAGAATACATTTACGGGGTATCAATGCAGGAAAGCGGGATGAGCAAGATTATCAGTCTAAAAGTGTGATTTCTTTATCGCGTGGCGATATAACGCAAGAATGATACAAAAAAGAATCGCAAGAGTAAACAAGGCATCAGTGCGGGTAAAGACAATATCAAGTGGCTGCTCCGAGCGAATCTCGTGTGGTGCCAACAACGTAATAACATCAGCGTCAACAACAACTTCTCCTTTATAGTAAACCTCAAGGCCGATGACATACGAACCGGAAGGAAGATCAGTTGGGAGCGGAAGAGTCTTATCAAAAGACAGGCGTTCCCTGATAGGGGTGGTTTCAGTGATGCGGAAGAGCTCATTGTTATGGGCATCCTTCAACAGATAATGAAGCTCAACAAAGCCGCCGTCAAATTTCTCAAGGTCAATATGCACAGGAAGTGCGTCAGAATAGCTTGGCAGGACAAAAAATTCGTCGGGGATGGTTAATGTCGCAGAAAATGAAGGTTCACGAGTATGAACACGTGCAACAACAGGCACTTGTTTTGTATCAAAGTCAGAGTCAACAAGAATAAATCCCGTGTACACGCCAGGATCATGCGCAGTAAAGGTAAATTCAAAAAATGCTTCATCGTTCGGCTGAAGAACAAGAGATGACTGATGAAGCGTCAGTCGCGGAAGATTTGTTGAAAGGTCAAGTGGGATGGTAAGAGGCTGATGATTCAGAACCATAATTTGGCGCGTTTCAGCAGTACGAACTGAAGTAGAAAAGATGATCGGTGAAGGAATAACCTCATAATACACAAGGAACCCGTCAGAAGAACGGCGGGGAGCAGTGCCGCCGCCAAAAACACCACGCGTATTAACCGTAAAAGAAGGTCCGCCGCCAGCAGTAGAGGCATTTGACTGAACGAGAGTAAGACTGACCGTTCCTTGAGCAGATGCTTTTCCAGTAAAGACAGGAAGCGTTGAGTGAAGAGCAACAAAACTAAACAGAACTGCAAGGGTAAATAAAAAGAGCCAAAAACCTAAAAAGTGCCAGGCAACAGGGTAAGAAGGATGGCGTCTAAACATGATCAGGGACGTCGGGTAACGACGCGTAACACCCCCTCATAGTCGCCTAATAATATCTCATCAGGCACTTGTGCATAAACTAAAAGGCTCGCAGAGGAATCCTTTGCAAGAATAAGTTCTTGAGGAGTAACAGACACAAAATCAAGACCAATGACAGAAAAGGAAATATGTGCAGGTTTAGAAGAAGCAAACTGAACGCGACGTTCAAGGTAGCCGCCAGGTGTTGTTGTCCCAAGATGAATTGCGTCGGCATCGTTATTGAATCCCTGGTAGTCAGAAACACGAAGATCAATGATCATTTCCTGAAGATCGTAGTAGGTATGCCAGAAGTAAACAACTGCAGTAAGCCCCGCGGTAATAAAAAAAGCGCAAATGAACAATACGACAAGTCTACCTGTTCCAGTTGGTTTTTTTCTCATGGTGAACCTCCCAGGAGGTCTTTATAGAGAGAATCTTTATACTGATGAAGGCGAGATCGATCACGGCGCCGTCGAACGTACAGAAAGAGTGCATCAAAAAGAATGAGCAATAAAACGATAAAGACAACGAGTAACGCAAGCAGAGAGGGGCGATACGGTGGGGATGCAATCTCGATAGGAACAAGAACGGTACGAGAGGTGTCTTGATATAAAAGAGTAATCTCGGCATCATAGGATCCTGGTTCTAAAGAATGCGTGTCTACAAATGCAGTTAAACGGGTGTAAGACCATGGATCAAGGTAGGAATTAAGAGTTACCGCAGGGTCAATAAGCGAGATATTATCTTTCTTGAGAATGATAGTTCCATAAATATCATCAATCTTTGTGTTCCAGAGGCTTTGAAGGGAAATTTCAAAGCGATTGACTGCGTCTGGCAAGAGAATATGGGTATAATCAGTAACATTAACAACGAGGGTGCCGACGCGAAGGGAAGTTTCTTGCGAAGGAGTTACTTTATTATCGTACTCTGCAAGATAACGGAGAAGATACACCCCAGCGCGAAGGGAAACCTCAGTAAACGACACCGTTGCCGTGCTGCTTTGGCTTTTTAATACAGAGACGGGAGTCGTTGTTCGCGTTGCAAGCAAATTGCCTGTTGAATCAAAAAGATCCACAAGGCCTCGCGCAGATACAATATCCTCACGACCTTTATTCGCAAAAGAAAACATAAACAGCACAGGATCTCCTTCATTAACCGAAGAGACAGATGACCCTAATTCAAGATACTTTCCAGGATAGGGGACGTCTAGATTGAGTTTAATGACGGTATTAGTCGTGACAGCAAATTCTCCAGGAGCAGGAGACACAAGTTCCTCAGCGATAATGTCAATAGTCTGTTTACCAGGAGGATCAATTTGTCCAGGGAGGGTAATCGTAAATGATAACAGCTGAGTACTGCCTGGTTGAAGAGGATAGACACTTGGAGTATACTGAACATACTGGCTCAGCGGTCCGCCGAATTTAACGCTTGCATTAACAGGGTACTCGCCCGTATTCATCAACGTAAGACCAAACGTACGGTTCAAAAATGGTTCGAAGGCGACATCGTACTTCGTAGGACTCAATCCAATAGAGAAAACAGAAGGGCATACAAGGAGTAACAAGATGAGGAAAGGACCAATAATACCTCTTTTCATATGTTATAAAGGCTAAAAAGTCTATTTAAACGTTCGGGTAGAATCAGGAGAGAATATCAGCAAAAGAATTACAAGGAAAAAGAAGTAAGCGTGATATTCGCAAGCTTATACGTGAACGGCGCATCTGCAGGAACGGTGAGGAAAAAGCCAATATTCACTTCATCCGCAGTATCAACGAATCCAGTAGCATTGCACACCATAGTGTACGCAACACCGACACTGGTATTTGTCGTGAGATTAACTTGCGGACATGCTGCTGTTTCATTGTTTGTTGAATTATAATTGAAGACGGGCAAAGTGCCGCCAAGGAAGTTTGCAGCAGGAGATCCGTTGAGCGTAATGTTAATAATAGAGTTGCCGTCATTCCTAATAGTCAACGGTCCAGCAGGGCCACAACCAAGGAAGGCAGCTGTAGCACTCGTGTTAATATCAAATCTGGAACCAGAAGAGTTGCAGCTGCCAAATTCAACTTTATTCATGGATAACGTAATGGCAGTAGACTGGGAAACAGTAAGATTGACAGTCCCTGTAGCAGTAGCAAAACCAGTAAAAAGAGAAATGCCCGTGTTAAGCTTTGCCAAAATAAGGAAGATGCTTCCACCAACGACAAAGATGGTCAGAACAAACAGGACAAGCAAGGCACGGTGAGAAACGTTCTTCACTAGTAATCACCTTTTTCTCTATCAGGAGTAGGTTGTTGCGGAGGTATGATCTGCAAAGCAAGATACCCCGATGTCGTGGCAGGTTTTGTTTGCTTAATTTCAACCACACGGGGAGTAAGACCAAAACCAGTGCGTTGATCTATAATGGACAAAGTAATCCACGTGCCTAGAATGGAAACGAAGAGAATAATCAGTAGGAGAAGAAACAGAATCTTGCGGGAGGCATCCTCTTTTTTGTCACCCATCACTATTCTCTAAAGAAAGGAATTTATAAGTATTATGGTCTCTTATAAAGGGCGGCGGCGGATATAATGCTCGAAAGAAATGAAGATAAGCGCCCCAAGGAAGAGAGAAAGAATGATAAAAGAGGCAGGCGAAGCGAGAAGATACGCTGAATCCTGGGAAAGATCAACAGAGAACGTGCGTTCCGTAATATCCAAGGGAACATCGCGGTTAACTATATAGGTACCTGCTAAGAGGGTAGTACGAAGCGTATAGGCGCCAGGCAAGACCCCAGATGTATCCCAATAGGCGCGAAAGGACGATGTTTGCGGTGCGAGAGTAAATCGCGGGGATGAAAACGTAGAAACCTGGCTACCATGAGCATCAAGAACAGCAAACAAAAGAGAAGCATCTGCAAATGAGGCATCAGCTTCATTGAAAAGAATAACATCAAGGGGGTTGATAGCTCCTAACGAAAAGTCTGGCGCAGTGATGGCATCAAAGCGAAACGGTTGGTATGACGATGCAGAAATAATGATTGGTTGTTCAGTAGAAGTAACAGACTCGTCGTATTCAAGAGTCACTATAGCATTATAGGCCCCAGGAGCAACATCATCAGTTTCCAACAAAAGAGAACGTGTTGACGAAGAACGAACCTCAAGAGAAAAAGAAGGTGCAGTTAAAAGAGCAACACGGTTCTGGGAATCATCAACTACCTCAACAAAAAGACGGGCTGACGAGATAGATCTCATTCCTGTGTTGCGGGCAGTGACAAGAAACGTAAACACATCAGACGATTCAGAAGTAGCAACCGTGAGCAATGCAGAAGAGCCTGATGAAGGCGCAGAAACAAGAACCTGGGTGGTAACGGCCAAAGAGGCAGTAATGCTCGTCCCTAAAGAAGACGAAGAAACTGGGGTCTCACGAATAGTGATCATTCCTGTAGATTCTCCAGAATGGTCGAGTGAGCCAGGCAAGCGGATAGTATAGGGGAGGGTGTACGAAGCGTCAGATGATGACAGCGTAAGAGAAGACTGAGGTAATTGAATGTATGAAGCAAGCTCACCTGAAACGTCAAGGGCGAGGTCAAGATTTTTGTGTTCGTTGTTGATAATCTCAAAAGAAGAAGACTGAAGAACTCCAGGCTCAAAAGAGATCCAGTGACGCGCAGGAGTAACGCCAAGACCTAAAGCAGAGGATGGGAAAAAAAGTAGCACTACCAGGAAAGACGGGAAAAAAGCCACTCTTTTGAACATAACGACAAAAGGAGAAAGAACTTTATAAAACTTTGGTCGTTTTTATTAAAGAATACTAGCAGGGAGGAGGATTACTTAGCGTTGCAGGGGTTAGATTTCCAGATGAACAAACAGAAAGCTTATAGCGCTGAGAGTCGAATAACCCCCGTGTATCGGTAGCGCGAATGGTAACATTAAATATTCCGGTGGTTCGTGGAAGCCACTGAACAAGACCTGTAGTGTCATTGATAGTCATACCTTTAGGACTTTTCTTGAGGCTATAGACAATGAGATCATTTTCAGCATCGGTAGCATTTGCATCATATGTGTAGAGTTGATTAAAGTAAGCAATACGGGGTGGTTTCGTGGTGAAGTACGGAGCAGAGTTATTTTCAGTAATCGTGACAGTAACAGGTTGAGTTTTCTTTACTTCACCATCGGTAACAGTGACAACAAAAGTATAAGTCCCGTACTCGCCACGCTGGGTATCCCAGGTGAAAACATTGTCAAATGTGGCATTCTTAACAAAAAATCGAGGATCATTAATGGTATAGTTCAAATCCAGACCAATGCCGAATGCAGTGGCATTAACAACCGCTTCATCTCCTTCAGTCACAACAACAGCGTCGTTGAAAGGAAGCAAAATCGGTGGTGCTTCAGAGAAGATTGGAGGAGGTTCATCATCGGATTGAGGACCGAAACCAATATCTGATTCTTTAGTAAGAGGATAGTGATCGACGCTGTTGCTGTCAATAGTCAGATTAGCATCGCATCGTTTATCATCATTAGAGTCATTACATCCTTCGCTAGAGTTGTCGAAGTTAGACCATTGATTCCCTTGAATAAGCTTAATGAAATCAAAGGAGTTGTTCTGGTCGTCAATAGCCTGAATGGTGTTGTCATCAATAAAGTTAACGTACGCATAGTTATTTTTCGACGTGTCATCAAACCAGATGCCATTTTCATTGCTTTGAACGATATTGCCGGTAACAATATCTTGGTCTGAACGAAGCAGATAGATTCCTTTGTCAAAACCAACGATGCTATTGTTCAAGATGACGTTGTTGTTGTTATTGGTGTCCATACCGGTGGGATTGCCTAAAATGTGAATCGCCGTTGCGTCATTGCTTTTAGGATTCGGTGCCTTAAAGGTATTACGGTAGATGATGGCGTCGCCTGCATTTTCTGCAAAGAGCGCAATCGCACTACCCTGGGATTCAAAAAGGTTGTCTTCCACAAGCGTATAACGCGAAAATTTCATTTGAATATTTTTATCACTATTGTATTTGAGATGGTTAAACGAAATGTTGTTCGAACCGTCATATTCCTGGTCGTATCCTGTTTTCTGCAATTGCATGAAAATTCCAAACCTGTTGTCATGAATCGTGTTGTTTTCAATCAAGGTATATTTAATGGAGCGGCAGACTGATCCGCTGCTATCACAGGTAGAAATGCCGTGCGTATAGCCTGTGAGGTTCAAGTGCCTAATCGTCGTGCCATTAAGGCCTCCAATACGAATGCCTGATGATTGATCGTTGCCTTTGAGTTCAGCACCATCGCTATCAATAGTAATGTTATCAAAAAGAACATCGACGCCAGAAGGAATAAAATGCGTCCCATAGATAAGGGTGGTATCTTTGGTGATTTGGCATTTGTCAGTCCAGATAGACCCGCATTCATTGGTGTTCGTAATCGTAATGTCAGATTTTACCTCGTCATATGCGCTGGCATTTGTCCCGTCAGTTGCTTTAATGCGGACGCGGTACGATGAGTTGTTAGGAAGGTAGTTAGTGATCCAGTCGTAGGCACTAAGGTTATACCTGAAATTATTGGCTTTCCACGTGAGAATGCCTGTTGTTGCTGAGGTAATACGGATGTCAACAGGGCAAAATCCTAAAAAGTTTCGACGGCAAGAATCCACAAATTTTTGAAGAGGTGACGTGATGTCAACAATAATAGGGTTATCATCAGGAGTAAGATTTCCGTCATAGAAATAGTCTACCGTGCCATCATCACCAATATCAACCTGGATCTGGGAAACATTGGAATTAAAGATGGTGTCGCCACTTAAATTGAAGACTGCTAAGTTAAATTGGGCTCGTTGGTGGATTAAAAAGGTCTGTTTCGTAGAGAGATCAGGAGCAATAAAAAAGAAATCTTTTGATTTAGTCCCATCACTAAAGCGATTGATATGCCCTAGGTTACTCGCCAGAGGACCCCATGTTGAGCCGGAGTTATTAGAGTATTCAATAGTATACGTAATAAAATCACTGTCGGGATCAGTAGAAGGAACCCACTCAATGGTTGCGTTTTCCTCAAACGTTTCGCCACCTGTTGGGGTAATCAAAGTGGGAATTGTGGGGGGGGAATTTGCAAGAACGGCGAAGGCGAAGAGAGAGATGAACAACAGGTATAAGACAATTTTCATGAATGACGCCCCAAATTATAAACGAAGTAGTAATAGAAGTATTTAAAGATTTCGTCAGCGCTAAGAAAGAACATTAGAGGCCGCGGTAGAACGTCGTGAACGTGGTTGCAGCTGTTTTCGAGCCATAGGGCTCGCTTGAAGGCACGGTAACGTTCATATCAATATCTGCCGTATCATTGCTATTCGTGTAATTCAAATCGCCAATGATAGGCCGTGGATTACCAACCCCAGTGACCACATTGGCATAAGTCACATTTGTTCGTGCAACAGTAAAGGAATTGAACTCGGTCCGGTTATCGACTTTGAACTGAACAGAAGAAGGGTTAGTACCTTGGTTGTCAAAAAGAGCAGTCATACTCAAATTGATGTCGATACGGGAGTTCCCATCATTAACCAGACGAAGTGGCAGAGGAATATTGTCAGACGTATCGTTATTTTGAGTCTGCGACATCGTCATGAAATCAATACCGTTTGTTAACAAGGAAATGGCGGCAAGCACATTAATAGTAATGTTGCGTTCAGGGAAAGCAAAGGCACTTTGATTTGTTCCATCAGTCGCATTGACCGTCCAATTATACATAAGCAAGTCATCACCAAAGTAAAAGAGCTCAGAGGTAAGTTCATGTGACGTGGAAGAAATACCTGTAATAAGACGGTTGTCTGCAGGAGATGGACAAGCAGCAAAGCTCGAGCTGTTATAACACGTGATCTTAAGGGTATACGTCAACGTTTCATTGTCCTCATCCATCGCGTCAAGCCAGATAAAGGTTGGTTGACGATCAGTCGTCGTATTTCCGCTTGCAGGAATCGACAACGTCGGCGGATATGGTGGCGAATTTAGGATAGTAATATTTGCAGAAAAATTAGTTGGTCCATTTCCGTCAGTGTCGGTTGCATTGGCAGCACAGCCCCAGAGCTCATTCTTATTCTGGAGGGCAGCAGTGAGCAACGTGGAATTAAACGTGCCATTCTGAACATTCACGACCGTATACGTCGTGTTAATAAGGCCCGCTTTATAGAATGTAACCGTCACATTGAACTGCGTGGAACTAGCGTCCTCCCCACGATAGGTGCAATTAAGGGTATCGTTGGTGTATGCTTGAGAAGGCCTAAGGAAAATCTCAGTAATATTGGGAGGAGTAAGAGTCTGACCGGCGCCAGTAAGGGTAAGATTCACAAAACTTGCGTTCAACGTCGAAAAGGCGTAGGTGACATTAAAAAAAGTGTTGTTGGTGCTGGTTGTTGAAAACGATGCGTTCACCAAGAATGGATTGAATGAAAGATTATCGCTCGTGTTCTGGATGCGTTCTGTGACATAAATAAAAGGAGTGAACCCCTTTGAATTAGTAATACTCTGATTCTGAAGGACAGCGGTACAGACGCGGGTGAGTAGAAGTGGAGGATTGACCGGCGCATACGTACAATAGCTGACATTCACGTCGGCATTCGCAAGAGGAACATTGTTTTGGTTTTGGATGTACACACGGAAATACCATTGCACCGTCACATTTGGACTTGGACTGCCTGCAGCAGCAAAGGTATATCGGTCAGATGTCTCGTTAATAGCAGTTAAATTTGCCCCGCCACCAGATTGAATGAGCCGATCACCTCTAACAATGGTGTTATTCGCAAGAGTAAAATTATTGATACCAACGCTGCTTCCAATCGTGACTGCATCATCAACAATATTAAAGGAATTCCCTTCGACAAACACATGGCTCGAGTTCACAGTAGGAGTAATGCCATCATCTGCAAAAGAAGTAATATTATTCTTGATGATCTGCGTGTTGGGACAATACGAAGCAAAGTTAATCGTATCAGTCCCAGTACTCGTAAGATTATTAGACTGAATCTTGATTCCCTTGTAGTCAACCGTACTGCATGAAACGGTAACACCAATAGATTCAATAGTATTATCGACAATCTCGACGACAGAGGAATTCGTAAGAATACTAACACCAAGACCAGTGCCGCCATGCGAAATATTATTACGATAAATCTTTGTTTTGTTGGTAGAGAGTTGGAGAAGAATGGCGGCACCAGTTCCTGACTGGATGATTGTATTATCTTCTATAATGATATCCTGAGCATTTTGAATGTTAATGCCAGAAACACTACCAGACCTGTTTTGAAGGAGGTTATTACGAATGGTAATATTGTGTGCGTTTGAAGCTGCATTTAATGCTACTGCCGAGTTTGGTGCAGTAACGAACGTATTATTTTCAGTCGTCACATTAAATGTGGTTGCTATTATAACCAGTTGGGTAAGCGTATTGTTCACAACTGTTGTATTTTGCAGGGCGTTGACTAGGGCAGGGTTAAAACGCACACCAACGCTATTTGAGGTGTTGAGAACGTTATGGCCTATATAGGAATTACGCTGGTCCTGACCAATACCGAGACAGAAACTGTTACCACAGGCGCTGGTATTAATGGTATTTCTCGTGATATTTGCGTTAGCAAAGCCTCCAGTTTGAATACCGTGGGAGTTCGTTGCTGCTCCTCCGAGATATATGCGGCAGTTATGGACGGTGACATTATCTGCCAGGACATTCACACCAATACGCGCGGCACCGCCACCAACCCCATAGGTGATATTATATTTGTCACAATTAAGGGTAATGTTTGTGGCAGTGATAGCCATGCAGGTTGTCAAAGAAGTAATGTCTTTCAAGAGAGTATACTCAGTATTATTAGTGCCTAACGTCGTACAGGAGGAAAGACCAATGCCTCCCTCATACATTACCGTAAGGATAGGCATTTGTGATGAGTTGCTGTTGTCTTCTGATGAAAAATCAGACGTCGAGACATCTGGACAACTACCAGGAGACTGTTCAGACTCATTGTTACGAATACCGACACTAAAATTATTGGTGCCTAAACTGTTTTCTATCTGAGTTGAAGCAGCGTTGCTTAAGTTGTAAGTAAAAAAGCGGTTAGGAAGTACAGGGTCCTGTTCAATAAACGTAGGACCATCAATGTCGTTATAGAGGAGTTGATTCTCGGTGCTATTATCGACGTAGTCAGACGCTTTTTGAGAAAGGCGCGTAATATTTATGTTCGTACTGTCATCATCCTGCGCTTCCATAAACAAGGTTAAACTAACATTTCCTATCTCTACGTTATCAGGAATAGTCGAGGTGTTAAAGTCAATATAGGCGCGATAGATCTGCTTAGTAGCGACACCACATCCACCAAGCCCGGCGCTAATAAACGTGTTCGAGGTCGTTCTGACATACTGCGTACTTGCAGATTGATTAAAAAAAACGTCGCCATCCTGCGTAATGTTCTCGCCACCGCCGCCAATGCCAACAACGGGGTCAATCTCCACTTGCTCGCCAATGTCCTGGCCAAATTTACGGTAGTCTTTATTCAAGATAGCGCGTACCTTCTTACGATGAACTTTCTCTGTCGACACGTCAAAGTTATTCACGCGCATGGCATCCTCGAAATTAATAACTATATCACCCAAAGCAAGACGTGCGCCGTCCTGGAGAACATCGGTCGTGGATTCAACTTCAATAAGCGGCTTTGTATGAGGATTGGTGAGGTTGAAACGATAGATGAATTCATACTCATGTGTTTTATCAAGAATATCAGTTGTAAGAGAAGACAATATTGGTGTTCCACTCGGAATAATAGTGACATTCGCTCGCTCATTGCCCCACGCA
This sequence comes from Candidatus Woesearchaeota archaeon, assembly GCA_964371275.1. GTDB lineage: Archaea > Nanobdellota > Nanobdellia > SCGC-AAA011-G17 > UBA489 > CAYJLN01. Next base: position 3,390 of record CAYJLN010000006.1, on the reverse strand, counting down.
AGAGTAAAGCGTTCTGGAGAAATTTTTTTGATAGTGACGACATCAGTAAATGGTTTGTATTTTCCATCAGCGTCTTTAATGTTAATAGGATCTGCATACAAATCCTGAACACATTCAGCACCAGTACAGACACGAACCCAGTCAGGACCGCGTTCTGCTTCTGGAGAAAAGAGACGGTGTTCAAAAGGCTCAGGAAAGACATCAAGTTTGACTATATCAGGATTATCAACACGCGCAGAAAACGGAACAAATCCCGGAGTCGATGAAGCGCGTATGGTGTACTCAATACGTGTTAAGGTAAGAGTAACGCCTTGAACATCAATGATGAGCGTATGAGAAATGTTACGCAACCCGCTAAACGAACACGTACCCATACACTGACTTGTAAACGGAAACGGAAGAAGTCGGTCAATAACTGATTCGCCAGTGACATCTCCAGTAACTTGGTCTTGAATATCCTGGACAAGATTAGTCGCAGCATCAATCAACTGTTCAACTGCAGAATTATTCAGAGAGTCATAATGATAAATCAAGGTCGAGCGGTCATTCAAATAAATCGATACCGTTCCTTCGCCAATGACAGAACCAGAAACTTTGAATGAGCGGAGCTCGCCGTCTTCTTCAGGATAAAAGGGATAGACCAAAGAGGTCGATGTTGTCAAAGAAAAGTCCTGGTCGAGATCACGATCAGTAAAAGAAGGGGGTGGTTGTTGAGGAATAAGAAGAGGCGCTAGCGAATCAGTAGTCATATTCGTCTCGTTTCCCTCAGTCAGCACAGAAAGCCCTGTTAAAGAAAGGCCACCGAAAGAGATATCCACTCGTTCTTGGGAAAAGAAGAAAAATCCAAGAACAAGAAAAAGAAAACCGATCGCAAGAACAGAATGATCTGAAACAAGAAATGAAGGATCATTCGTGCGTAGTGCAACCTTGCTTTTCCGAGAAGATGATGGTTCTTGTCGACCTAAATAAACCGTGCGAACCTTGCCGTCTTTGCCTCGTTCAGAAGTGTAATAATAGGGGCCGACGCGTTTTCCTCGTCGATAAATGTACTTCTTATACAATGCACACAACCCCTTTTTTGATCCTCATGCAAGAGAAGAGTCTCAGCTCTTTTTTTCTAAAAAAGAGTGTAGTGCAACCGCTTTAAATACGTTTCGCAGAGAAAAAGAGGTCAAAAAAGAAGATAACGCGTAAGAACAATAAAAACGCCAATGACTAAAATAAGACCAATGCGGGCAGCATCGTCATTCAGCTGGAACCCAGAAGATGGCGAAGCGTAAAAAACAGGCTGGTCAGGAAGGGAAACCACCTCAACTTCCGGTTGAATATCGACGACCGTGACAGAAGAGCGCTTTAAAGGAACAACTGGTGAAGCACGAGACGTTTTAACGCGTTCAATAGGGATGGCAGGCAAGCTTAAACAATCATGCTGCTCAGGCTCTCGATGGTCAAAACAGAAGTCTTTTCTGCACTGGTCACAGCGAACAGGCAGGTCACTCAACGTAAACGGTGCATCACACCCTTCATACTGACAAGAAACGGCAACAGCCATTATAAACCCCCAGTATTAAAATCGCCAAAGACGTTTAAATAGATTATGGTGCTGAAGAAGAATACTCGGCAAGGGCACACAGAAGATTTATATAGATTTTTTGACGTTATGAAGAATGATGATTAATTTTAATGACCTCACGGATAAATATCTGAAAAAAGACTTTAAGCCGAAAATAATAGGGCGATATTATCCGTCAGAAATCGGCCATTGCATGCGGCAATCATGGTACTCCTACACGTCTCCCAAGCCAACAGAGTCAAGTCTTCTCCGTGTTTTCGAAGCAGGAAACCGAGTCCATAATTTTGTCGTTGACGTCCTTAAGTCAGAAAAAACGCCAGAAGTCGAATTGGTA
>CAYJLN010000006.1:0-1473 GCA_964371275.1 Candidatus Woesearchaeota archaeon | reverse complement strand
TCAGTATTGACTTAGGTGACTTGATTATCTCAGGACGCATCGATAATTTAGTGAGATTAAAGATGAATCAAGAGCTCGTTCTCGTAGAAGTAAAGTCAACAAGCAGCACCAGAATGCTTACTGAACCAAAGATCGCACATATCATGCAGTTGCAACTATACTTGCATGCAAAGGAACTCAAAAAAGGGATGCTGTTATACCTTGAGAAGAATACCTATCAAAGCAAAGTGTTCATGGTAGACTACGAAAAAACGCTCGTTGATCAGATTATGGATCGCTTCCGGGCGTTGCACAAAGCGCTTATTACGCAAACAGTTCCAGAGCCTGAAGGCAGGTTGATTAAAGACTGGCAGTGGATGTGCAGATCCTGTCCATACAGGCAGGAATGCTACGAACAAACACCAGATGAAGTGCTTGCGCCTAAGAGCGAATCTCTTTCCAGCCTATTTTCTTTTTCAAGACAAGTTCCTTAATCCGCTTCTGAGTCTCGCTCAAGGTGCTCTGGCCTGTTTTAAATTCAAGAAAAACGATTTCATCAGGCTCAAAACTAAGGCCATCAATCGGTGTTCCTAAAAAGCGAAAATGCCGCGGGTCGTATGGATAGTTGGACATATACGGGAAAAGCTGCTCAAAGCTCTTCCCATGTTTGACAGAAAGACTGCGATGGTCATGAAGGAGGGTGTCGTAGGCTTCCCGAAGCAGGCGGTTCTGCTGGCGCAATGAGAAATAGAGTAGAAGAAAGAGAAGGACAAAGACAACTAAAAGGACAAGGAAAACAAAAACAAAGGCCATGCAAAGAAAAGAATGCCTTTGTTTAAAAACATACTGGAAAAAACGAAACTAAAGATTTATATAAAAGAAAGGGAAGAAAAAGGTGGGAATGGACATTCGTCTGTCAATAAAAAAGAGGCATGTATACGTCCTAAGTTTTGTTATTCTTGTTTTCGCGAGTATGCTGCTCGTAAAGGGATATGGAACGCAAAATCCGTCAGTATTTGGGCACACTGCTGAAGAGATCGACATCGATATCACTGGTCCAGGAATGGAAAATTTAGGTGATTGGTTAAGAAACGATATCTGTAGAAAAGACGGAACCAACTGCCCGTCAAATGCACCGAATTATGATTCAGGATGGCTAAGTGATAACAACAACGCAAATCACAAGACAACAGTCACTCACAACTTGAACAGCATTCCAAGCAGGATCGAAGTGTGGTTTGCAACCTCATCAACTCCAACAACAGTCTATCCATTGACCTGGTCATGGGAGCAAGATCACTCGGGAAACCCAGTAACAGTTGATATGACATCAACAACGGCGACGCTGCATATTTTCAACAATGCGCCTTTGCATGGCACGTGGAATGCAAGCACAGGAACATGGACGTACTACAAATCTGGATACTGGCGTGTGCTCTTGTGGAGATAATATAGATGGAAAAAGAACTTAGAATTATCATCCCAACCATTCTC
>CAYJLN010000005.1:0-25999 GCA_964371275.1 Candidatus Woesearchaeota archaeon | reverse complement strand
GAGAACAGATTTAGCTGCAGGAACCTACACCTACACCTGGTTCGCCAACGACACCTCAGGCAACCTCAACCAAACCACAACACAAACATATGTCGTTGCACGAAAACCAACAACAACAACGCTTGAACTGAATAGCCAACGCAATAATATCTCTGTCACAACAAGCTCTACTGTTACGATACTTGCAACGCTCATAAGCGAAACAGGAAATGTCAGCATCATTCTTGATACGACAGTCCTTCAAGAAGGGAACAGCCCGCTCTCAACGACCTATCAGTTCACGACAAACGGTCTTTTTAAAGTAACGGCAAATTATTCTGGGCAACAGAATCTGACGCAATCATCAGAAGAGTTCTTCGTCACCGTTTCAGATTCCTCTAGTAGTGGATCAGGAGGAGAGAGTGGAAGTTCAAGTAGCGATAATACGGGATCAAGCGGAACCGAAGCAGCAAAAGAGAATCCGGGAGAGGCAATAAGTCAAACAGAAGTGCCATCGGAGCCGGAAGAACCAGCACAACAGCAAGAATCTCAGTCTCAACAGCAAGAAGAAGGCCCACCAGAAGCAACCCCTTCATTTTTGACAGGCAGTGCTGTCCGTGATCTCAGAGGAAGCACAAACCCCTTCAAGATCATGACAGGCCTCGCATTCTTCGTCATCGAATCAGTCGGCTTCAAGCTGATTGGATATATCCTTTTAATCGCCATTGTCCTCATGATCGGCAAAAACCTCAAAAGGAAGCTTTATAATTATATTCATCATCATAGTGAACGGAGAAGAATGACAGACGAGCTGGCAACAGAGCGAAAATCAGAAGTTCTTAAAACGCTCCGAAAGACATTCCCCGCCCAGCAACTAAGTGTGATCAAAGAACCGCCAAAAGAAGAACAACTCGTCAAGAAACGAGAACTTCCAAAAACAATTTCAGCACAGGAATTACGAAAATTATTCCCAGAAACATTAGGGAAAGCACGAACAGGCAGCGTCAAAGACTTCACTGTTTCCACACGTCTAAAGAAACCTGAAGAAGAGAGTGACAAACCAATCGTGCCGAAAGCAAAGGTTAATAAATATTCAAACAAAAAAGACGTCATCAACAAGCTAAAAGAGGCGTATAAACTTGGGTAGAATCATAGGGATCATTGCAATCAAAGGTGGTGTTGGAAAAACATCCTGTGCGGCGAATTTAGGCGCTGCATTTGCAAGTTTTAACAAAAAAGTGCTTGTTGTTGACGCAAATTTTTCGGCACCAAATTTAGCATTCCATTTCGGCTTTGTGAACGCAAAGAAAACAATCCACGACGTACTGACCAATAAAGCAGACATGGGAGAAGCGCTCTATCAGTACACGGAAAACCTCCATATTTTACCTGGGTCATTGATGACTGACAAGGTAAATCCATTTAAGCTACGTGAAAAACTAAGCAAGGTTAAAAATCAGTACGATATTATTCTTGTTGATTCTTCTCCAAACTTAAATGATGAAATGCTTGCTACCATGGTCGCAGCAGACGATCTCCTCGTTGTTACCAGCCCAGATTACCCAACATTGAGCTGCACGATGCATGCCGTCAAAGTGGCAAAAGAACGAAAAACCCCTATCAAAGGATTACTCTTAAACATGGTGCGCAACAAATCCTTCGAGTTGTCGATTGAGGATATTGAAGAAGCAACAGGCGTTCCCGTCATCGGATGTATTCCCAATGATGTGAAAGTCCCAGAAAGTATCGCGTATACGTCGCCAGCAACAGAATACAGCCCGATGAGTGATGTTGCCCAGGAATTTAAGCACATTGCCGCAGCAGTGCTCGGCCAAGAATACAAAGACACACGTCTCTTGTCTGCATTAAAGCGTATGTTCCTTGGTGGACCACGAAAAGATCAGGTGAATCGCGATCTTCTACGACAAGGGCAATTGTGGTAGCACTCTAATAAAAAGATATTTAAACGAACTTTTCTGCGTTTAGAGTAACCATGCTTCCTGAAGAAGAACTCATGCATCAGCGATTGAAGAAGCTTGAGGAGCTCCGGACAAAAAAGATCAACCCGTATCCGTATTCTTTTGACCAAGCAGACCACGCTAACGATCTCCTTGAAACCTACAAGGCAATAAAGCACGAAGAAAAAGCAAAGAAGACTCACAAGCTTGCTGGTCGTTTAATGACGATACGAAAGATGGGAAAAGCCAGCTTTGCCAATCTTCATGATCAATCAGGCAAAATTCAATTATACCTGAGAGAAGACGAGATTGGGGAAGAATCCTACGAGATCTTCCAAAAAAGTGATCTTGGGGATATTGTCGGTGTTCACGGCATCGTCTTCAGGACAAAGCTCGGCGAAATCTCTATATGGGTAAAGAAATTCGAGCTGCTTGCAAAAAATATTCGCCCACTTCCGGAAAAATGGCACGGACTAAAAGATGTGGAAGCACGGTATCGTGCGCGTTATCTCGATTTGATCTCTAATCCTGAAGTCAAAAATATTTTCATCGCCAGAAGCAACGTGATCAAAGCGATGCGTGAGTTCCTTGACAACAAAGGATTCCTTGAAGTGGAAACACCAGTCTTGCAGCCAGTCTATGGGGGAGCATTCGCACGCCCCTTCAAATCATTCCTGCACGATCTCAAAATGGACGTTTACATGCGTATCTCTGACGAGATCTATCTAAAAAAATTAATCATTGGTGGATTTGAAAAAGTTTATGAGATTGGCAAAGATTTCAGAAATGAAAGCGTTGATCGTACCCATAATCCAGAATTCACCATGATGGAATGCTACTGGGCATACGTAGACTACAACATGATGATGGAGCTCATGGAAGATATGGTCATATTCATTGTCAAAAAAATACACGGCTCAACAAAGGTGCAGTATCAAGGAAAAACGCTCGACTTCAAAAAACCATGGCCACAATTGACGATGAAAGACGCATTAAAAAAACATGCAAAAATTGACGTTGACAAGCTCGATGACAAGGAATTGCAAACCCTGCTCCGCAATTACAACATTGAATTCGAAGGAGATTATAACCGAGGCATTGCGATTGAGATTGTATTCGGAGAACTTGTAGAAAGCAAACTTGATGGACCAATCTTTATTATTGATCATCCTAAAGAAAGTATCCCTCTCTGTAAAGGCAAGCGAGGGCACCTAGACCTTATTGAGCGCTTCGAAGTCTTCATTCACGGCATGGAATGCGCTAATGCCTACTCTGAACTCAACGACCCGGTTCTTCAGAAAAAACTGTTATTTGAGCAAGCGAAGCAACGGGAAAAAACAGGCGAAGCGCACCCCGTAGACGAGGAGTTTATTCGTGCCATGGAATACGGTATGCCCCCTACAGGAGGCCTTGGCGTAGGCGTAGACCGACTAATCATGCTGTTAACTGACTCACCATCCATCAGGGATGTCATCCTGTTTCCATTCATGAAATAGGCAAAAAACACCAAAATAAGCCATTTTAAGCCATTTTTACAGAAAAGTTTATATACAAGTTCTTTCTCTATCTCCTTGAAATCATGGAGTATACGCCCTATAAAGGCTAAATTTCATGATCGAACACAATAAGCAAACACGACGAGGTGAAACGCAAAAATGGCAGAATTATTTGTTGTCAGAAGTAAAATCAAGGAATGCACCAAATGTAATGTCGCAGGCGACTTCGCTGATGCATTAAGCAAACGAGTCGAGCAATTGATCAGAGAAGCTGAGCGACGCGCAACTGAAAACGGTCGAAAAACGCTCAAGCCAATCGACATATAAACCCATTCCTTTTTTTCTTTTTTTTCTTATGTTTTTCTTTAGGGTTATTCCGATCGTCATTCTTGTCTTCCTCGTAGCCTGTGCGTCACCACAACAAGTGCTGGAATGCCAGACTGATGCTGATTGTATGGTTGGTGGATGCAGTGGCCAGCTTTGTGGTTCAGTAAAAGACATGCAAGATATCGTAACGACCTGTGAATGGAAAGACGAGTATGCCTGTTACAAATTGACCAATTGTCTGTGCATTGAAAATAAATGCAACTGGAAAGAAACGCCAGAATTCCTCGCATGCAAGACCGCAGGAGGAATAGTAGAAAAACCAAAATTAATCATTGTGCCTCAAAAAGAAGGCGAACTTGATCTGAAAAGACAATGCGCATATGTTGGGGGATTATGGAAAAAATTCCCTGATGGATGTGCCGATTCCTGTATTGTTGCTCGTATGCCTGACGAAATCGGATGTACGCAAGCAATAACGTCAAGTTGCGACTGTGGCCCAACCAAATGCTGGAACGGCGAAAGCTGTGAAGACAACTAATTCTTTCGAGAAATAATCACAATATCCTCATCAGTCCCACGAGCTTTTCGTGCCTCATCGAACAACCTTTTTTCAATAGGCATAAACGCTTGCGGGTTAGTTAGTCCGTGTTGATGAATATAGACATATACGTCGTCGTAACCGACGATAGGGACAAAATGACCGCGATAGCCTAACTCTTTCTTGCCAAGAATAACATTCCAGTCAAGGATGACAATCGGGATACTGTGTTCGGTGATGGTAGATAATAAATCCACCAACGTCAGCGTTTTTTCTGCAGTAGAGACACCTGCTTTTTGTGCTTCTACCAACAACTGTTTCGATCGTTCAGTATTCATCGTACTATATCGCTTGTAGAAATCAAGTTCCATATGACGTTCATCAAACAAAAGCTGCGTTGAAAAAAAGTGCACCGGATGCCCCAGTAATGCTGCTGCAATGGCAAGCTGAACAGTAAAACTGCCTTTTCCATCCAGTATCCCTGTTTTTTGTTCAAGGAAATCAATCCCGTAGTCTTTTCCAAGATAGGCGAGAACCATGCGTAATGCAGCAGGACCGCAATTATACGGCTTTGTCTGCTGATAGAAAGGAACCTCGAGTTTCATAGAAGAACCCTATAGACACTTCTTTTATTAAGAAATCGATTGAAAAAGCAAGACCGTAAGATATATATACAGCATATACTTTCCTATAGTGAGATAAAATGGCAAAAGATTACGACCGCAAAGAACAACGGCAAGCGCTTCGAACAGAATTAAACGCGTTTGCAAGATCTCGAGAGGAAACCAGCGAACCTTCTTTACCACAACCAACTCTCGAAGAACAAGCAATGTTAGCTGATATGACTGCTGATGATGGTACGGAAAGTACCTACGGTCAGCCAGTTTTTCTAGATATGCGCGAACAACCCGGCTTGCACATAGAAAGCCCTAACAGAAGGAAATTAAGACCTGCAGTAACACAATCCGGTGTTCAGTATGACCCGGATGGCACCCCTTACGGCGCCATGTATCGCACTGAAAACTCTAGGGTCGAGCGCGGACATCACATAGCATAGTTTTCTCGAAATCCTTTTAAGCAGATATTCTTCTAGAGCTATATGAGCAATAAGGGAAAAGGCTCTCGGACTGAACGCGAATTATTGCATCTCTTCTGGGAATCAAAGTGGTGGTGTCTTCGGGTAGCAGGCAGTGGAAGCATGCCGTTCCCGTGTCCAGACTTGCTCGCCGGAAAGCGTGGTCGTTCATTAGCTGTCGAATGTAAAAGCAGCAAAGGCACACAGCGAAAGTATATCACCAAGCAACAAATCCAAGAGCTTCAATTGTTTGCCGAAGGTTTCGGAGCCAAGCCATGGGTCGGTATTCGCTTTAATGGTATGTCATGGTTGTTCTTAAAGCCAAAAGATCTTGGCACAGGAGAAGGGAAACATTATTTTATTGATAAAGCCCTTGCACGGGCAAAAGGAATTTCATTCAAAGAGTTAATCGCCGAAGAATTTTCTTCCTAACCGAAAGATATTCTCACTATAATAAATAATTTTCAGGAAAACTGCTAAAACTGCTTTAAGGAGAGATAAAAATGAGTATCTAATGAGGCTCCTCTTTTTAGTTACCCTTCTCTGCTGCATCACCAGCGCCTCTGCAAGTATATACATCAGTGAAATCATGTACGACCCACAAGGAAGCGACAATAATCTCGAATACGTTGAGGTATATGCAGATGAGGAGTTAAATCTGACAGGATACACTATCGAGGACACAGCAAGTCAAGACCAATTGACGCTTATGGTGTATCGTAATGAATCGTTCTATGCACTTATTGTTGAAGATGGATATAACAATACAGGTATCAACGTATCGCTGTATAGCGCTGGATCAACAATTGGCAATGGACTAAATAATGATGGCGATATTCTTCTTCTCAAAGATGACAAAGGAAATCTACTTGATACCCTTGCTTATGAGACCTCAATGGGCGCAAATGGAAATGGATATGCACTCTGTAGGAATATAGGGGATAACAAAATAACAGAATGTATCCCTACTCCTGGCGCAGAGAACGAAATAAATGAAAGCAATGATGATCAAGAGAACAAAACAGACGATGAGGAAGAACAAAAACAGGATTTCAGTGCGCTTATCATCAATGAATTTCTTCCCGATCCAGAAGGAGACGATAACGCCGTATTACCTGATGGCGAATGGATTGAACTCTACAATACAGGTGACGCTTCGCTTGATCTCGCCGGTCTAAAAATTTGCGATAAATCAAAGAATTGCATAACGATCGATAGCTCTCATGTCGTTGAAGACACGATTATTTCTTCACGACGATACCTCGTAGTATATGCGAATGGAAAGGGAATACTCAACAACAACGGATTTGAAGAAGTCATACTTCAAAATGAAGAAATAATCGACAAAGTAAGTTATACTGATTCAGAATTTGGGTACTCCTGGAGTCGTCTTGATGAAAACTTTATTCTAACAACGCCAACGCCAGGAAAAGAAAATGAGGATGATGAACAAAAAAAAGAGGATGAAAAACAACGAGAAGATTCATTCATCAGCATCGACAAAGTGTATCTCAATGAAAACGAAACTGTACGATTTGGCGACGTGATCAAAGTAAAAACAACAATCTACAAGGGAAAAACAAAGAAAAGCAGCGTTAAGGTCTATGTCGAAGGAATAAGCACCCCAACAATGCTCACACTTGATGACGAAGCAATGACGTATCATATGACACTCCCGCTTCAAATTCCTCTCAACTGCGATAATAAACATAAAGCAGGAGTCTACACCATCGTCATAGAAGGCCTGGACGCAAAAGATGATCAGAATGTGACCATACAAGGCATAAAATATCCATGCATAACAGAAAAAAAGACGTCAAACGCAACGCTTCAGACCTATAAGGGCGAAAGGTTAATAAATCGTCAAACTGAGGAAGAGCTTACAGGAAAGGCAGTCTACCAATCAAAAAATCAAGAGATTAAGAAATACGCGTTGTATTTCTTTTATGGGGCAGTTGCCTTGATTGTCATGTATTTCCTGGTTATCAATGGCAGAAAAACTAAAGATTCGCTCGATTATTGAGATCGTTGGCAGTCCAAAGAACCATGTTGAGCAAACGCTTGACAAAGTCTTTGATGAACTTAAAAAGCGGGAATACTTGAAAGTTTTGAAAGAAAAAAAATTTGAAGTGGAACAGATCAAAGATAAGCCGCTCTGGACAGCGTTTGTTGAAGTTGATCTCGAAGTGAAAGATTTCTCGGCGATGTTTGATTTTGCATTTGACTGCTTGCCGAGTTCGATCGAGATTCTCGAACCAGACAACATTAAAATGGAACGAAAAGAAGTTGAAGACATTATGAACGATGTTCTCGCACGCTTGCATCAGTACAATATGGTCTTGCAAAATATCCATGCAGAAAACGTCCTGCTTAAAAAGAAAGACCAATCAAAGGCTTAGCGCTTTTTCTCAATACCTTGGATATACTCGTCGAATCCTTTTGTCGTCGTTACTTTTTTCCGCGAAATATAATAAAGGACAGCAACAAGAAGAAGCAGGAGAATAGTAATAATCAGACCAACGTTTCCCGATTTTTTTGTTGTTCCTCCTGTTGGCTGCGTGTAGTTAAAAGAGTCAAGTATTCTGAAATCCTGGGTTGTCTGCGTGTCAGCTGGTTTTCCAGATTCTGTGCCATTGGCGATTAGTAACTGCTGGCTTTGAGAATAGAGCGTAATGGCAAGGGGAATCGTAAGCGAGGACGTACCACTTCCAAGAGTGATCTTTCCCTCATACGTGCCAGGAGCACCAGTCCGTAATGGATTGATCAGCACGTTAAGCGTCGCATTCTGATGCGGATCAAGCGAAGACGTATCGAGCGTTGCAGAAACTAATGAAGCAACAGGCCCGCTCACAGACAGCGTAAGCGACACAGGCGTAGTGCGAGGATTAGAGACAAGAATAATTCCTTGCAGCGTTTGATCTTGCCGGAGAGTGCGGTTAATGAACGTAACACCATTGAGGATCTCGAGAGCAGAGCCATCATCTCTTGCCGTTGTCGTATGGTAATAATAGAGGGGGATATCATAGGTATAGCGGTCATAAGAAAGCGAAAGATGCTCAACAGTATCGACAGGAGGAAGATGAGTCTGGTCGATAGTAAATTTGAGTAATCGTGTCGTTCCTTCATTGATAATTTGTTCTGAAGAGTAGGGATGCGTGATCCATTCTGGAGAATGAAGAGTAACATTCGTGGTCTGCTGCAGATTCACCACGCGAAGCTGAAACTCCTCGAGATCATCAGTAATGACTAATCCACCTGGACGTACGGCAAGAATAGGTTGGTGGGCTTCTACACTAAACTCAACGGTATGTGTTTCCTCAATGAGGGTTCCATTGACAACAAACGGAACATTTTCAAGAGAAAGTGTATATGCCCCCTCTTGAAGAATTTCAGGAAGATCAAAGTAGAGGAAATACTGGTCGTGAAGTTGAAGTAAGAACGGAGCAACATTCACGACAACACCAGAAGCATCTCGAACTTTAATCTGTTTTGACGTCAATTCTCGTGCCGGATTACTCAAAGAAATCTCAGCTTGTACTGTTTCACCGCTAGCATGCACATACCGAGAGAGAGTGATAGAGACATGCTGATCTGCAAAAGCCATGCTCAACGAAAGGAACAAAAAAACAACAGAAAAAAAAAGCAAGAGTCTCATTAGGAGATCTTTTTCAGGAGCTTCTTCGCTTCTTCAAGGGATTTGTCCAACTCATCCTCGACAAGGGAGCGTCGCTCTTGTTGTTGTCGCGGTGGTAATGAAGGCTGGGTAGGTCTTCGTTCTAACTGGGACGTGAATGGCTTGAAGAACGGCTTTGCTGTCGTTGGTTTCCCTGTTTCTTTCTTTCGTGATCGATAGTAGGCAAAGATGACACCAGCAAGAAGCACGACAATTACAATCGGTACCCACCAGGGGAATCCGCTGTCTTCGCCGCAGAGGCAGTTTGATTGGCAGTTGCCAGAACAAGCAGCATCATCAGAGCCATCGCACTGTTCGCTGCCTTCAATGATATTATTGCCGCAAATTCCCTCTTCCTGAGGTCCTGAGCCGCAATCGCTAGGGCACGAGAACGAAGATTCAGAGCTATCACAAATACTGTCGCCGCAGCTGCAGTCAGTCGCGCAGTTCTTTGCTGTTTCACCTAAGCTGCTCTCACACAACCCGTTCGTGACGCAGACTTGTGATGGACAATCGGCAGGACAGAATGATTCTTCACCAGGATCGCACGTCTTATCGCCGCAGAACCCTAAAGGCTGGTCTGTTGGGTGCAATATCCCAATTGGCGGCAATGACAACCCAACATCAGTAAAGGAGCTATATAGCGCGATTGCTGTTCGCAACAGATTATTTTCCCACGATCCATCAGCGCTTTGTCGAGACGCAAGCCAATCCTCAGAAAGTTGCGCTTCTGAAGATCCTGCCTGCTTTAAAGCAAGAATGGCAATTGAAGTATCATAGACTTGCTTGTTAAAGCTGCCGTCATTGCGCTGCAAGTCGAGCAACGCCTGCAAATAGGTATCCTTTACCTTATCGGTAGATGCTAAATAGAGGAGCGAGTTATCAACAGCACGGAATTCATCATAGTTATTTTTTAACCACAACAATGCAGAAACATCAGAGCCCATCTGGGTCAAGATCCACTGGCTAAACAAAGTCGTATCAGTGCTGCAACTTCCGCCTGATTTTTTTCCAAAGCATCCATTTTCAATGGTGATAATATCGCGAGAAGCAGCAGCCTCCTTGATGAGATAATAATCGCTTCCTGAATTGTAAATGACGGAGATAATGGTATTTGGCCCCAAGTCATTGCAGTTAATATCAAGCTCAAGAGAGGGGTTCTTGTCAAGAAGTGCTGACTCTAAGCACGTATTCAAATCAAAGAACGTCGATGGAAAGTTTCTTTTGCAGGTCGGAAACGTCCCTGCGTCAACCTGAACATCTTTTTGAGTCGTATCATTCCCCTTTGTTGCATACGAGATCTTGCAAACGCCATTATTGGAAGTAACGACTTCAAGCCACCAGTTGTCCTTAAGCGCAGGCGTAAGAGCCTTCTTTAACCATGCTTCCGCATCAACAGTATCTTCGCCGTATTCATTTAACACCCAGGCAGCAAATGCTGTTGATGTCACATCACAATTGCCTCGTGGCCAGCAATGCTGAGAATCTTCAAGAGAACGAATATAATCAAAGCCTAGTTGAGCGTAATCTAAGGCGCCAGCTTCTTTCAAGGCGAGAGTAGCAAAGGCGGTGGTCTGGATATCATTTCCATAATTGCCATTGCTTGAATGCTCAACAAGCCACGTAAACCCTGTCGCGATCTTCGCAGGGTCTTGTTGGGCAAGAACCGATGTTAAAACAAGTAGTCCGATAAAGGTGTATAAGAAGAGCTTCTTCATCATTCCCCTCTTTTTCAAGAGAAAAACGCGTAAGAGTATTTAAATAATTTTCTATGACTGTAAAACGCATGGAACTACTCGCAAAAGGCAAACGGGGGGAAATTTACACTGATTTTTTGAACGGACAAAAGGTAGCGATCAAACGAGAGCGTCCAGGATCACAGGCCATGAATAGAATCGCTAATGAAGGGAAATGGCTCAAGATCATGAACATCTACGAAATTGGACCAAAACTGATCAAAACATCGGAAAACGAAGTAATCATGGAATTTATTGAGGGCGAGCAGTTCATCGATATCTATGAAAAGAACAAAGGAACGCCACTCGTCAACGAGCTTATCGAACAGATTTTTCATCAGTGCAGAATCATGGATACTTTGAAAGTCGATAAGCACGAAATGCACAATCCCATAAAGCATATTGTCATTCGTAACAACAAACCAGTTCTGATCGATTTTGAACGGTGTCGAAATACAGAAACGCCAAAGAATGTCACGCAATTCTGCCAGTTTTTGGTAAAAATCGGTATGGAAGTAGATAAGCAAAAAATCAAACGTCTATTGATAAGCTATAAGAAAACATACGACGAGAAAACCTATCGAGACATAATAAAGACCTTTCACTAATCTTCATGTGCGCTTCGTTTTTACTTTCCTCGTATTTTTATGTTTTAGCATGCTCAATCGTTTCATCACATAATTCACCGGGTTCTTAGCTTTCTCACAAATTTCATTCGGGCACTTCACCCCAAGAGCTGCGTAATATGCCTCATGATTGCAGTTTGGCGGTAAAATGTTCTGTCTCTGCCGTTTATGCCAGCTAACCTGGGATAAGATATACCCCTCTTTCAAAGGCTGGTAATTTTTCTTGTTCCATTCTAATAACAGTGTTTGAATCTCATCAAGAGTATACCCCATGTGCTTATAGAAATTAATGAGCACAAAGATTGCCCGTTTTCGTCCATCGGTCGGCAATCCCTTCATGATCTGCTGAATGCACGGAGGATAAAACTCCGCAGGAATCTTGGTTTTAGGGAGTTCATACGTTCTTTTCTCCAACTTCTTTTCCATGAGAGGATCGTCTTTTTTCATAAGCGGTACAATCGTGTCAAACGCCTGAATAATGAGTTCTGTTGCTTCGTCACGTTCAGAAATAGGCAAGAATGATTTTGTCACTTCAATATTCTCAGGTTTCGCTAGAGAAGGAGAAAATGTTTTCACCTCACGAGGTTCAATCGGAATGCTCGCCAGCCATTTTTTCTCATTCAAACTGTAAGGGGCACGCATCATGTGGCGAGAAGAAAGAAAAATTGTATCGAGTTCAACAATCGTATAGGGGTCAAAGATACCCTTCTTCTTGAGGTCGTCAGTTTTTTTCCCCATACCTTCTGCGAGTTCAGGAAGCGTCGTCATCTCAAGAATGCGCTGGCTCAGACCGTCATGAATAAGAGTCTTCAAATAGGCAGCAATCATGCGTGGAGCCTCAGGAAACAACAGTCTCGTCTCGACGTTGTTGACTTTTTGCGGAAAAGACGAAAAAGGAATGAGAATATGGAATCCTTTGCTGCCTGAAAATTTTAGCCCAATTGATGAAATATTATAAAACTCTAGCGCTTCAATCAAGAGCGACGTGGTGATCTTCGCATACTCGAAAAAAGGAGTGTCGATATCAAGGATGCAGTCAAACCCTGTGCGTAGCTGATCCAAATCTTGCCGTACCATGCCGGATTTCAACAGCAAGGGATCTCGCCAGTATTCTTCAGAAACATGAAATGAAGTCGCTCCTTTCTTTGCGAGCTCAAACACATCATTCTCGTACTGCAAAATATCGGGTCTCGGCCCAAACCCCTGGGGATGATAATGGATGCCGACTTCACGATTCTTCGCAAAAGAAACAATCTGCTGCTGGATATCTTTCCGTGTATAATAGCGTAGAACCTGCTCTCGTGACAACTCCATAAGGTAATGAACAAGAAGAAACTTTAAAAACCTTCTGCAAGAAGATGAAGAATGAATGATTACTCGACCAGTTTCTTTAATTCTTGCTGGAGCACGTCGCTTTTCTGCTGCAACTGCTGGATATCATGAACAATACGATCACTGAGTTGTTGAATCTCTGCAACTTGTTTAGCAAGAATCTGACGCGCCTCACCCGTTGCTTTCAGCACCGTTGTGTCAGCGCCAACATTCATTAAAACACGCTCATTGTTCTTCAATTCAGCTTCAACAAAGACGCCAGCACCCAAAGAAGCGAACATTTTACTCCCCCTTTTCGTTTTTTCAAGGTCTGCAAGACTCTCATTCAGTCTCATGGTTTCAAGAAATTGTTGTTGAAGAAGTTCAAGGTGCTGATTGAGCTGCTTAATTTGCTGGAGCGTGAGTTGTATCTCCATGTATTTCTGTTTGGCGAGTTCTTCGTTAGTCATTTAGTTTTCTTCTGCTTTTTTTCTTCTTTTACAACTGGCTTTTTCTTTTCCTCTTTTTTCTGCTCTTTTGCAGGTTTCTTTTCAACAGGTTGTTTCGCCAGTGCTATTCGCTTTTTCACCGGTTTTGGTGTTTTCTTTTGCCGTGCTTTAGTTTCAACAAGAGGGATCTTTAATTTGCCAAATTCTTTGACGATTTCGTTATGGGAGGCGCCTTTCTTGATATCAATCGTTTTTTCCAGCGGTTCAAGATGCTTCACATTGCATTTTTTTCGTCGTGTCTGACCATCAATGAGGACAAAGGTAGTATCAAGTTTCTCGACAACAACACAATACTTTCCGCTGTCGCGTCCTGCAATCTTCACTGCAAGCCTGCCCACATCAAACATGGAGCTCACCTGCGCGAACTTTTTCCTTGAACAAGAGTCTCGTACAAGCAGAACAGAGAACGCCGCCATATGGCCTCTCTGGTCGCTTCTCTGTTTTTGCGAGTTTTCGTAATTGATACGGCAATGCAGAAGCTGTTCCTGCTAATGGCTTGTGGCAGCGCCCGCATTCATGAGCGCTTGGTTTCCTGCGCTCGTAATGGATTGTTAGTCGTCCACCAGGAAGTTTCTTGTGGATAATTCTCCATGATCGTGATCGTCGTGATGGTCGAGGCATTTAATGCACCTTCAAAAGTTTTCGTAAGATAATGCTAAAGACAATAGCTGAAAAGAAATAGGTGCCGAACCAGCCAAAGCCGGTGCCGAAAAGAGGGATATGCGCGCCCCAGCGAATCAATTCGCCAGCGTCACCATAGGTCGAACGAAGCCAGTTGAAAATAAGCAACAGAGGAAGAAGCGTAATCAGCAACGGTCGAAAGTTATGCTTCATCATCTGCATTTGTTTTCCGAGTAATTCTTGTTGGTAGGTCATTTTTTTGTTTGTATCCTTTTCTTCTTTCAGGTTTTTTTGCAACGCCGTTAAATCATCCTTCAGCGTCTTCATGAGCACCTGGTTGGTGAAAAACTTCGATGCCAAGACCGTGATAATATCCACAATTAGCGCAATAGCAACAACGCCCCAAAAAGGACTTAAGTAGTCAGTAATGGGTCTAAAAATCCAGTTTAAAAAATTTTCTAAAACCATAATCTTACCCCATCATCTTCCGTAGTCCAGGATACATGTCAACCATATGCTGTTGAGCAATATCCTCATATAACCGATAAATAATCATGACGGTAAGTAAAAGACCAGTGCCGCTTGTTAATGCGCCTAAGAGATCTGCAGTAGCTGCCAGAACACCAATCGTTGTTCCACCAAGGACAGTAAGAGGAGGAATATAGCGGTTCAAAATCTGTTCAAATACGCGAGGGTCTCGTCGAAAACCAGGCATTTGGAGTCCTGAGGAGATCATCTGGCTAGCCTGAGAACTCGCGTCCATGCCTGAAGTTTGGACCCAAAAAACAGAGAACAAGACAGAACCACCAACTAAAAAGAACATGTAAAAGAGAGCATAGGCGATGGTCGTGAATTCTAATGACCCAGTGATGATGCTTTGGACAATATTTGGTGGGAATATCCAGAGCACAAAACCACTTGCTGGCGAGTTTCCTGCAAACGTGCCCAAGAACGGATGACCCCATTTTTCAAGTAAGCGTGCCCACAATTGGATATTAGCAATCAGCGCAGCAGTGAGAATGACGGGAATGTTTGACGTGTACAAAAATCGCAGTGGCCAACGAATACCTTGCCCACGAACGCGGCCAAAAGACAACGGAATCTCAATTTTCATCGACTGTGTGTAAACTGCAAACATAAATACTAAGATCGTAGCAAGAATTGCGGAAAGAGCAATCATCGCTCCAGTTGGGTTTCGTCCAATAAGAGAAGCGAAGAGGACCCATACCTGACCAACAGGCGCCTGTCCAGTTCCTAAAGCAAGAGTACCAACAGAGGTCAGTGGGGAAAAGGCGCGAACAAACACCGAGCTCGAAACTCCTGCTGCAATGAAAAGGGAAATTCCTGAGCCAAATCCGTATTTGCTTACGACTTCATCCATGAACATCACGAGAACTCCGCCTAAGAATATTTGCAAGACCAGCATGAACTCCATAAATGCATAAGCACTAGTGCCAACCAGGTTTTGAGAAGGTGCTAGACCGCCCATTAAGACATAAATCAGCGCTTCAAAGATGATGAAAAAAACTGTCAGAATTTTCTGTAATCCTTGGAAATATCCACGTCCCTCTTTTGTGGTCGTGTCAATCTTCAGAATTTTTGCACCGCTTAAGAGCTGCAAGACGATGGATGCGGTGACAATGGGACCAATACCCAGAGACATCAGCGACCCAAAGCTTGCGCCAAGGATGATGGAAAGCGACGTAAATTGAGCCAGCGCATTTTCGCCAAGACCATACAAAGGAATGACGGAGAGCAAGTAATACGCGACAAGAATGATAAGTGTCCATTTCAGCTTCGTCTGAAAAGGAAGGCGTTTCTCCAGGGGCTTCTTTACTTCAGGTAAGAACGAAATCAAACGTTCAACGAGCGTCATGGTCAGTGAGAAGGATCACCTTGCCTCCACCGCGTTCAATCTTTTCTTTTGCTTTCTTGCTGCACTGCAAGGCAGTAATGGTATGTTTCATGCGAGGTATTCCTTTCGCAAGAAGTTTTTGATAGCCAAGAGCTCGAAGATCAATCTGTTCAGTGAGCGGCAAGTCACGGATATTGATACCAAGATTTTTTTTATACACCTGCGGCCGATGGAATCCATGTTTGCCAAAATACTCAAGACCGTAATGCTTGATGATATAGCTCTTATAGTGGCCTGCACGTTTACCAGAACCACCCATTCCCTTACCACCACGACTGCCTTTCCCACGATGTTTTTTCTTCGCACCCCAGCCATGGGTGTGCGATCCCCGCATTTTCCTGACTTTCCGCCCACGATGAACGACCATAGTTACATCATCCGCCGTAAAAGGTCGTTGATATCTGCCTTTCGGTAACCAAGAGCCCCGCCAAGTGAATACGGCATCTTTGTTCCTTTTCGCTCAAATCCCTTTCGTGGAGGATTGAGAGTAAAGAAAGGCTTCAATCCAGGAACATCTTTCAATTCTTTTTTAAACGCAAAATACTCTTTAGTAAATCCAGCGAAATCTAACTGGGTTTTCTCTTTCAAATATTCTTTTGTCAATGGCTGCTTGCCTGGAAGTTTCCCTCGCTTTTCAAGAAGCATCGCGAAGGTTTCTTCATCAACTTCGCCCCACGTGCACGAGTCTTGAATCCTTGCGAGCATGCCTACATAGTCTTTAGTGTTAGGGATAACGACGCAGGAATTCTTTTTGTATAACCGTAACAACTCAAACGTTTTTCTGATAGGTGCTTTTAAGCCAGGATCTCCTTTGATCCGGATGATTGCAATGCGGTGTTGCTTCGTAATCATGTGCTCGTCTCCATGCCGGAGCTTTTAGCGTACGCTTCAGAGGTGCGCATTTCAGAGAGGCGCTTGAGTGCATCAAAGCACGCACGAACGAAATTAAGTTTCGATCGTGTATCCCCATAGGTTTTGGAATAGACATCTTTGATGCCTGCAAAGCCGAGAATCTTCCTGCATTCCTTTTGGATAACAAGACCAGTACCTCTTGGAGCAGGCATAAGCTTGATCGTTGCAGACCCGCACTTTCCGCGGATAGCGAACGGAATCGAGTGTGGTGTTCCGCAGTTGCATTGCCATGAGCCGCAGCCGCGTCGGACTTTAATCAAATGAAGCTTTGCATCGCGCGTTGATTTTTCACGTGCAGGAACAGTTTCACGACCCTTGCCAAATCCCATGCCAACATACCCGTTGCGGTTGCCAGCAACGCAAACAGCCGAAAAGCTCGGTTTGTTTCCTTCAGGAGTCTTTTTCTGTGTCTGTCGCCAAATGCTTCCTTTTCCGCCACCGAATTTACCTTTTGACTGGCCAACCGTAAGGAGGTCATTTTCAAGGTTTTGGACCAAACAATCAACAATTTCTGCTTCTAAAATTGGTTGCCCATTGTCGAGAAGTTCGTCAATGGCTTTAATCTCGCCGTTTTTGACTCGTTTACCAACAGTTGTTTTTGGCGTCCATGCTTCGCGGTCAAACTCTTTTCGATGGTGAACTCCAGTAGTGTCATCTTTGCGTACAACTTTTTCAGGAGTAATTGTTTCGTCAGCCATGGTTATTTACTCTGCACCTTTGTTTTTATTGATTGCAATACGTGATCGAAAGGAGCGTTTTTTATATGTTTGCCTTTTATGCGGTCCTCTGAAGGGAGGCTCTCCGGATCGCAAGGAATCTGTAATCCGGCATCATGAGCTCCCTTGACAACCGCAAATAAAAGCGATCGAGCAACGACTTTTTGTGAGCCAAAATCTGCAATTGCTTCCTTTATTTTTTTCTGTGCTGCTTTTAATCCCAAAAGATATCCGGTAAGATACGCTGCAGGGATATTTCGTCGCGCATGAGACCAGCCATAGTGTTTTTGGAGCTCTTTCGTATATGCTGAAGCAATGATCTTGTCGCCGTCAGGGCGATACTCCACAATCTGTACGAGAACATTCTTCAACGATTTACGAACTACCAATCTCGGTTTCTTCGACTTAAGCAGTCGTAACCGGAGAGCGTAGTCTGTTCTCAGTTCACTTTTTCTTTTTAGTGGTTGGGTGTATTTCCTTCGGTTGTTCATGGTGTGCTAAGCGGTGTTCTTCAATATACAGCTGGACGTGTCTCCTGCTTCTGAAGAACCCTCCTTTTGATTTTGCGTACAACATGGTGTACTGTCCTGGTGTAATGATCTTCTTGGTATGTAATAGTTTCAAGAAGCGTCGTTGATTGCGAACGCGATTCATCCAGTCTCGTTTTCCGTCACTTCTCGCGCCTTTCTTTCCTTTTCGCGATCCTATCCCCCTACTTCGTCCTTTTGCGTACTGGATCAACTGTTTTCTTCGCCGAAAACCTGAGATGGAAACCTCAGGTCTTTTTCTGATGACATCATTCGTAATAAGTGATCTGACGTCATGTTTCGTGATCGCTTCTTTGATGTCAGTTAACCGTGCAGGATCAAACCATATGCGGTGGAGCCCGCACTTTAGCAAATCTGCCGCAATTCGTCGTTGAGTGGTGAGTTTCATCGTTGTTCAAGCACCTTTCGCTTCTCTTCTTTCACTTCTTTCTCTTTTTCCTCTTCTGTCTTCTCTTTGCCTGCTGCTTTTTCCTTAGCTTTCGCGTCTTCTTCGCGTTTTTTCACTTTCTCTTGTTTGATCTGCTGTTGTTTTTTCTTTGCCTGGATGCGTTCTTCAACACCTTTGACGAATGCGTCGGGGTTTTTGAGATTGACAAAGACAATTTTCAGTTCTTTCGCTTTTTTAACAATCTCAAGGCGTTTCTTTGTTCCTAAAGTCCTAGCAATAGTAACAGGCCCTGTTTTGTGTGCAAGTAGTTCTTCAAGACTGTGAATAACGACTAAAGGATATCCTTGTCGTGTGAGTCCACGAACAGCCCGAGGTGATCTCCACCCGATTGATGGCTGGATACGTCGCCCTTTGAATTTGCCCCGCATCTTCGAGTGTCTTCCACGTGGAGCTCTCCATCCTTCACCCAAGCGAACCATGCGGGGAGCATCCTGTCTCAGGAACGTTGGTTTCTTTTTCTTCATAGTGTTCCTGAATTCGAGCAAAGGTTTGTCGTTCATGGTCTGCTCTCCGGCTTCGAGGTAATATAACATCCATCTTGGAAAACATGGCGATCTCTGTTTCTGATACGTGTTGCTATTTCAATATTCGCTGCAGTTTGCCCTGTATCTTCAATATCATTGCCTTCAACCGTGATGGTGTCTCCCTGGACCGCAACTTTTATTCCTTTGAGGATAGGAGCAACACGAGGAATTTTTTCTCCGAGGAAATTGCTGATCATGACACGTTCCCCATCGACCTTAACACTGATAGGGAAGTGGCCAGAACAGATCTTCAAGGTATAGGTAAATCCTTCAGTGACACCAAGAACCATATTTTTAAGATGAGCGTTAAGAGAGTGAGCGAGCTTCTTTTCATGCTTTGAATGCCGCTGTCCGTGAATAATTATTTGCTGGTCTTTTTTCTCGACAACAACGCCAGGATGATAGATCTGGCGACGGATCTCGCCACGCTTGCCTTTCATGGTGAAGATAGTTCCTTGGATGTCGAGAGTAATCTCTGGAGGAAGGGTAATGATTTTTTGTACAGGCTTCCGCGTTAGTTGTTTAATAGACATAAGCGAGAAGCTTCCCTCCAAGACTTTTTTCTTTGGCTTCATAATGAGTCATGATGCCTTGCGATGTTGAAACGATAAGAAGACCGAAATCCTTTGCAGGAAGATAACGTTTCTCGAATTTTTTATATTCTGCTTTTTTGACGGAAAAACGTGGTTTGATGGCGCCGCATTTATTGATGCGTTGAATGAGCGTAACGGTCACAATGCTGCCACGGCTATTCTCGGTGATGACATAGTCGCCGATATACTGATTGGATTTCATGAGCTCGAGGACGCGTTTGATGGTGTTTGAAATAGGTGACGCAACGCACTGTGGTTTTCCCACTCGTGAAGCGTTCAATATGTTGTTCAAAACGTTGGCAAGGGTGTCGTTTAACATGGTTAGCAGTATTTTTTGAATCCAATTTCTCTAGCAATGTCCCGGAAACACTGTCTGCAGAGATCCAGGCCGTATTTTTGGATATGTGCTCCTGTTCTCCCACATCGTCTGCAGCGGTGGAGCAAATCGCCACAGGTGCGTTTTTTTGGTGCATTGTGCTTGATATACTTTGCAAGCTTTGCTGGTTTATTCTTCAGCTGCTTGAATTCTTTGATATAATTGCTCGTTGTCATGGGTATTCAACTTTCACCTGATACTTTGTTCCAATAAAGGCGATGGCGTCTTCTTTGGTGATCACGTGATGCTTGCCGATCCGTTGTGGTCTGACGCGGCGCATCTTGACCCGATATCCAGGCCTTTTTAAGGTTACGGCTACTTCGAGGCCACGAATGCCTATGTAGGCGTCATACGCAACACCGGGAATATCCAAGTATTCTTTGATGCCAAAAGAAAAATTTCCCGAGGTGTCGAAGTGCGATGCAGGAAGGGAGTTATTCACTGCTTTGAGCAGGCGTGTTAAGACTTCTTCTGCAGGTTTTCCGCGCAGAGTGATCTTGCACCCGATGGTTAGTCCTGGACGGACACCCCACGTAGGGATCCTCTTATGGGTAACAGTTTTGACTGGTTTGACATTCGTAATCTTCTGAAGAAGCTTGAGTGATTTTTCAAGCTCATCGCCAGGCGCACCAGTACCTATATTTAGGGTGATCTTGTCAATACTAATCTGTTTCATTGAGTGTTCTTTATTCATGGTTCATGTCCTTTTCGACGACAAATGCGTATTTTTTTAACGTCTCAACAGGCTCTCCTGTCGTTGATGTTGCAAGCAAGCGGTCTTCCTCAAAGTTCTTGAATTCCTTGAGTTCGGTTACCGTAGCGGTTTTGCCAATGTGTTTGCCCGCAGTAATGAAGATGATTGCTCCTTTCTGAAGCGGTAAATGCTTTTTGATGCCAAGATCAGGCAGTGAAACAACGATGCTATCACCAACGCGATAGGTGTCTTTATCGACAAGGATATTTTTTCCGTCATAAAGATTTAACTGCACTTTTTTACCCTTCAAAATCTTCTTTCCAATAATCTTGCAGGGTTTTGTGGACATGTCTGCTTTGGCAACTTTTCTCAGACACAATCGTCCATTTTCATTCAAAAGCATGGTGTAGTTCTCGCCAGTTTTAGTTATTTCAAAACGGTCAAGCAATCCAATGCCGTATCGGTGGTCTTTCACCGGTTTCTTGTCAACAAGGACTACTCCTTCAGCAAGTACGCGTCGTGTTTCTCGTTTCGTTTGTGTGCACTGCAGTAGTTCTCTGAAAATGACGGCAACAGGAAGACAACGGCCAAGAGAATGTTGACCAGGCAGAGGTTTCGTTAAGTACGTAGTGCCTTTTCGCGCCGTTGGCCATGAATGTGGAACACTTAGTCGTTTAATGTGCATGCTACTTCTTCTCCTGTGTAGTTACCATAATGCTTTGCTTCCTAAATTTATCATCAAGCATGAGCTCGGTGATTTGAAGATTTGAGGGATGGATAGGGCGAAACGCTTTCGTTCCGTCTCGTTTAGGAACCTGAATGCCTTCGACGAGGATCTGTTCGGTGTTTCGTTTAACAGTATGAACTTTCCCGATTTTTCCTTTGAATTGACCGCGCATGATCTTTACCGTGTCTCCTTTGCGCACAGTGAAGTGCCGTCGTTTGTACTTCTCTCGTAAACTCTCAGAAAGATTGACTGAGAGGAAATGATGTTTGAGATGGTAAGGTGCATGAGCACGGTACTTTCTCTGTTTCTTCGGTTTTTTACTCGAGATCCACGAACGCGAAAATGTTTTCATCTTACACAACAATCTCCGCTAGTTTTGCAATGCCTGGCCATCGGTCAGCAGCCTCTTTTGCGATTGGACCTTTGAAAATCGTTCCTTTTGGAGTTCCTTTTTCATCTTTAAGGACAACAGCAGCATTGTCTTCAAAGGCGATGCGCGTCCCATCATAGCGGCGATATTCTTTTTTCTGTCGAACAAT
Organism: Candidatus Woesearchaeota archaeon; assembly: GCA_964371275.1. GTDB lineage: Archaea > Nanobdellota > Nanobdellia > SCGC-AAA011-G17 > UBA489 > CAYJLN01. Next base: position 4,158 of record CAYJLN010000005.1, on the reverse strand, counting down.
GACGGCAGGAACAACTGTTTTTCGCATGCCTTGGACTCCTTTGACCACAGAGACCATGACTAGGTCACCAACGCGTGCAGCAGGATTTCGTCCCTTGACGGTCTTTGCGCCTTTTATGGAGATAATACGAAGTGCCTTTGCACCGGAATTATCACAGGTAGGAACAACGGTGGCATGATTCAATGCAGCCGGAATTCGTGCTTTAAACGGCTTCATTTTTTCACCACCTCAACAACGACGCAATGTTTCGTTTTTGACAAGGGTCGTGTTTCTGCGACACGGATCATGTCTCCCTTGTGAATATCCAAACATTCAGGGACATGCGCCTTGATACGGGTTCGTCGTCGTTCGTAACGCTCATATTTTCGCAAGTAGATTCGTCGTGGGAATTCCAAGGTGGCTGTTTTATGGAAGATATTCTTGGTAACAGTTCCCGTGAAGATTCTTCCGTGTATCTTGAGCGATCCATGGAAAGGGCACTTTAGATCTGTGCAGATCTTTCCTGGTGCAGGTACGGGAATTCCAATCGTATCGTTGTTTTTCATGTTAGAGTTTGATTTTCTTTTTGAGGCGGTCTTCAGGTCGCCCGACGAGCAGCAAACCGTCAATTTTATAGGTTTTGCCATTGATCGTGACCATGAGAGTCGCCTGTTCTTTGAGTATGGTTTTTTCCTTGTCTCCAATGTCCAGCACAAAGGTATTTTTTGTCTCGTCGACAATGGTGCCTTTGAGCCCGACCAGTGACTTGTTTTTTGCTCCGATGATTGTCGCATGAATTCCGATAAATTCATATCGGATGATGTCTTTTGTGTTCATGCGCCCTTCACTTCGATGGAGCTTGCGGGAAAGCCCAGTTTGATGAGCTCTTCCTTGACTTTTCGCATGTGATTTCCTTGCAGTTCAATGACGTTCTCCTTGACGGTTCCGCCACAAGCGAATTTGTTCTTCAAGCGCTTTGCGACTTCCTTGATGTCGATATCTTTAATGTCAATTCCTTTGATCAAGGTTGTCAACTTGCCGAACTTTCGCTTGATTGTCGTCACTTCGATGCGTTGTTCTTCTTTTGCGATGGATTCACAAACGCAGAGTTCTTGAACAAGTCCACACTTTGGACAAATACCCATTATTTTTTGCTCGTACCTCCCGTGTGTTTTTTTGTTTCCATTGGAATAGTCATCTTTTTCTGGTGCAGCATCGTGTAGATGCGTGCGATCGTTTTCTTGACAACTTTCATACGCCCAGGGCTTTCCATCGTCCCTGTCGCTCGCTGCCCGTTAAGCTTCAAGAGATCTTTCTTGAGCTCAATGAGCTTGTCTTTCAGCTGCTTGACGTCAAGTTGCTTGAATTCACTTTTTTTGATGAGCGCCATCGTTTGTTACAGGCTCCTTTTGTGTTGGTTCTTCTTTCACTTTTTTCTTTGCCGCAGGCTTTTTTTCAGTCTTTACAGCAGGTTTCTTTTCCTTGACCTTTTTCTCCTTCTTTGGTTTTTCAGCTGGTTCTATGGTCTTTGCTTCCAATCCTGCAGCTTGTATTTCTTGAGCGGGGGGCGCATCGCCAGAAAGTTCTTCAATCTGGACTGTTTTATCAACCAATGGAATCACTTGCTGCGGTACAGTCTGGTCTTTCTTGTAAAAGATTCGGTCAGGAAGTTCGATATCAGGCGTCATAATGCTCACCTTGATGCCAACGGTTCCCGGTTTTAAACCGACGAAGCTGACTGATTTTTTGATCAGATACTGGGAAATGTATCCCGATTTTTTCATATACCCTGCGGAAAATCGCCACCTCTTTGCGCGTGCGCTTGGCAGCTTTCCAGACAACACAATTTCTGCGCCAAGAGCGCCTGCATCGAGGATATCTTGAAGTGCTTTATAGCCAATAGATTTGAATCGCTTAGTGCCGAACCGCTCTAAGCTATAGGCAATCCGATCAGAGACATATTGGACATCAAGAAGAGGATTTTGAATTTCGCCGATTTCAATCTGTGGATTTTCCAATTTGTATTTGTTTTTTAAATACGCGGTGAGTTTCTTGATGTTTTCTCCGCGCTTTCCCACAACAAGACCAGGTCTCGTGGTGTACACAACAATCTTTTCTCCAAGAGGAGTGCGCTGGATTTCTGTATGGGAGTATCCTGCGCGAGACAACATCTTTGCCATATACTCCTGGATCTGCTGTTTCTTGATCCGTTGAGCAACAAATTGGCGTTCAATCATTGTTTAGCATCCTTCCCTTTAGCGACTGGTTTTTTTGGAGTTTCCTTTGCTGGTTGTTTTTTTTCTTGAAGCTCTGCAGCAATAATCGTCAAGGTTGTTCGCTTTGCTTTTCGTCTGGCATGTCGTCCCATGCGCCAGGTAATGCCTGCTTTATTGGGGATGATTGTCTTGATGTAGAGGTTATTGCGGTCAAGACCATGCTGCTCTGCATTCGCCTCCAATCCAGTGAGGAGATCAAGAACATAGCGGCTCGCTTTCTGCGGATAACGACCTGCAGCCATGCGCCCTTTCTTGTGTCCAACATCACGATGGAAATGGACGAAAGGAACTGCAGTTTTGAGATTAATGACTCCTTCAAGAAGCTCCCTTGATTTCTTGATGGTTTTACCTCTAATGAAGCTGCTAATTTCAATCAGGTGCTTGGTAGAAACAGGCAAATCCCGTCCAACTACCTGCGCTGTAAGGTCGTTCGTGTCCATGTTACTTTGGTTGTCCTGCTGCTGAAGTGCTTGATCTTGTCGCTCCAATACCTGGCGCAGAGTGTGCAACTTTTTGTCTGGTGAGGAGCAATTCACCAAGGAAGTGACCGATCATTTCGTCAACAATCATGATGGGCTCAAACTTGTTTCCTTTATGGACGTGAATCATGAGTCCAACCATTTCAGGTAAAACAATCATGTTGCGTGCATGCGTTTTGATAGGCTTCTTGAACTGTCCCGCGCAGGCTCTCTTGATCTTTTTTAATAAAGGTGCATGTCGTTGGAGCAAGGTGCGTTGTAAGCTTCGTCGTCTTCTGGCATCAAGAAGTTGTGCAAACTCCTTTACATCCATTTTTTGCAACTCATCCAGCGTTTTTCCGCGATAGGTAAATTGTTTCTGCGCCATGGTTATCTCTTCCTTCCTGTTCGTCGTGCGCCAATGAGGCCGACTTTAGCACCTGGAGGCGCGAATCTCGACGGCGTCTTTGGTTTACCAACGTGACGTCCGCGTCCACAACCAAATGGATGATCGACTGCGTTCATAGCGACACCAGAGGTGATTGGATACAATTTTCCTTTTGCACGCATGAGGTGGTGCTTGCTTCCTGCTTTGAGCATCGGTTTGTCTAGTCGTCCTGAACCGGCAATAGTCCCGACGGTAGCCCGGCAGAGCGGGTTGAATACTTTTTCTTTTCGTGAAGGGAGCAAAACGACAACGCCTTCTTCTTTTATGGTAACGACGCGAGCTGACGTGCCTGCTGCGCGAACCAGTTTGCCGCCATCAAAAGGAATATTTTCGATATTGTAGACAGGCGTTCCTTCTGGAATATTTTTCAATGGTAAGGTGCTGCCAGTCGTAGGTTTTGCACTAAATCCAGATTCAACAGCATCATTCACGCGAATGCCTGTTGGTGCGAAAATATACGAGACTTCTTTATTGGCATACTGAACTTTTGCTAAGGGTGCCGTATGTCCTGGACAGTCAACAAGGTCAATGATCTTTCCTGGAAGGGTACCTTGCCGTTCAATCTCATCAGTTCGTCGGTGCTTGACATCAGTGATCCATCTAAAGGAATGCGCCCGATACGTTGGCGTTCCGCGTCCACGGCGTTGCTGACGGAGATTCTTTCCCATGTTTACATCAATCCTAGCTGCGTGGCCACATCAATGGCCGGCGTTTCCTTTGCTAAGGTAATATAGGCTTTTTTCTTTCCTTTAAGCGTAATCAAGGTGCGAACTTTGGCAACCTTCACCTTAAAGAGGCTTTCCATTGCCTGCTTGATTTCAGGTTTGGTCGCTCGTAAGTCAACAATAAACGTCAACTTGTTTTCAGATTCCATCAATCGTAGTGCCTTTTCTGTTGAAACAGGGTGCTTGACAACGCCATAAGGATCTTTCATTGTTTAGCACCTGCCTTTGAAACTACTTTTTTTGCCGCAGGCTTTTTTTCAGTCTTTACAGCA
>CAYJLN010000004.1:19418-30391 GCA_964371275.1 Candidatus Woesearchaeota archaeon | reverse complement strand
TATAGATGAAAGAAAATAAAGACTAATGAGGGAAAGGATGGAAATTCGCATTAATATTACTAAAAAACGATTCCATGTTCTTGTGCTCTTATTCGCGTTTGCTATTGGGTTGATCATCTTTGGTTCAGCAGCAACAAGCCCAACGAAACCGTATCACCCAGTCCAGCAAGTAACCAAACAATTAGATCCAGTCGCAACAAACGATTTCACGTCGATTGACAATGACGGCGACGGTATTGTTGACCTTGCAGAGAATCTCACATCATCTGCGTGGAGTTCTATACCGGAAATTGCAGTGCGTTCAGCAGGATTTACCAATTATACGAGCGATATCCGTTCTACATTTCAAACACCAAGGTATCCTTCCGGGGTACAAGCACTCACAAGCGAATGCCATTTCATCTTTTCTCCTAGAGGATTGCAGTTTTATGATGAAACGCATGGTGGTGGACCTAAAGACATTGGATACAATGTAACAATCATTGACTCAACAACGTTTGAGCTTCACATCGGTAAAGGAGACAAGAAGTATGGGGGGATGAACAATTACGGTGCGTACTATACTATTTTGTGTGTGAAATAAGTGTTTCAATGAAGATTCTTTCTCCAAATAAAACAAAAAAGTTGCTTATTCTTCCTGAAGAACTAAAGAAAAGTACAGTCGTCCTTAAAGATATGGATAAATACTATATCGTTTCAAAAAAAATAAAACAGATTGATTTAAAACAATTAAACGTAAGGCGGATTGGATTATATTTGGGATCATTAGAAAACGGAAAATTAGTTCTTGCGAAAGAAGCAGCTCACATCCTGGATAAAAGCTGACACCCTTTGCAAGAGCCGCAATACGGTGTTGTTGAACATAATTCTTTTCCTAACGCAACAAGCAGAGCATGAAATTCATTATAGATCGCATGATCGGCAGGTAAGTTTTTCATAAAAAGCTGTTGAATATCTGCATACGTTTTTTCAGCATAGCCAATACGTTCGATCACGCGTTTCGTATACATATCAACAATGAAGGTTGATTGCTGATAGGCATAGAGCAAAATGGAATCAGCAGTTTCTTCACCAATACCCCACACATCAAGAAGTCGATCTCGTGTAACTTCACCACGAAACGAACAAAATTCCTTTAATTTGCGGGTTTTCAGATTGAAATAACCAGCAGGTTTAATCAATGCCGCGATCGTCTCATTATCGGTAGCTAATAACGATTGTTTACTCATGATGCCTGCGCGATGGAGATTTAACAAGGCTTTCTCAACATTGGCCCATGAGGTGTTTTGCGTAAGAATAGCACCAACAGCGATCTCGAATTGTTGCTCTTCTGGTACAGGAAGATAATCCCCTGGCCGGTATTCAATGCGATCAGTTGCGTTATTATACCGTGGCCACCACCCCTGTAATCCAAAAGTGCGATGCAAACGCGTGTACAGATCAAAAAGATTCATCCCAGTAAGAAAAAAGAACTAAATATTAAATCTTCCGAGTGCTAACGAAAAAGTATTAAAGAACAGAAAAACAGCGATAAAGGATGCGAAAAGACAGTCTTCTTGAGAGGTATAAGGTAAAAACCTCTGCAGTGTTCAATTTAGAAGAGCTATACAAGAAGCTCTTTAATTGGTTCAGGGTCTACGGATACGAGCTCTACGAAAAAGCATACCAAGACTTTGATGAGCCGACAGGAAAGCGCATTGAAATTTTCTGGAACGCAGAAAAAGTCATGGACTCATTTGTGAAGTTTGTCATCGAAGTCAATTATTTTATCACCGGTGTCCAGATAGTAGAAATCGAAAAAGAAGGGATAAAACTCAAGACAAATAAGTGTGGCATTGAAATGCGGATCAACGCGTATCTCGCTCTTGATTATGATGACAAGTGGAGCAAGACTTCATTCGGTCCAGCATTAGGAAATCTCTACGAACGGTATATTGCAAAGAAAAGGATTGACAAGCTTGAAGGTGAACTCCTGACAGAAGCATACGCCATGATCGACGAGATCAAGGCATTTGTGGATATCAATCGCATTTAGTCAGCTCTTTCTCCAGATCCACAGAAGAAGCAAAACACCAAGAGTATTTGCTGCATCAGCAATGTTAAAGCTCGGCCAAAAACCAACGTCAATAAAATCAATGACATGACCAAAAACCAATCGATCAACAACGTTTCCTAATGTTCCGCCAAGCAGGAGTCCCAACGGCCAAAGCCGATGTCGTCGAAGATATAAACAGAAAAAGAGAATTGCAAGAATGCCAATAACAATCAAGACCGCATTCCATCCCTGAAGAATACCGAATGCAGCACCAGTATTAGTCGTGACGGAAAAATAGTGTTTTGCCAACGATTTTGTTCCCTGATCAAGCAGAAAGACGCCTAACGCAAGAAGAAAAATACGATACGTTCTCATAGCTTACCACATACGTCTTGGCGACTGGAATGTTGGCGTTGGAGGCGCTTGTTCCTGAACACTTGCACGTTCCAAAGTCTCAAGCCTCCTGTTTAACATGTCCAGCTTCGAGTTGATCATATCGAGTTTACTCAAGATTAACTGCATATCCTTGTCAGCACGAACATCCTGCATTGCTGAAGAAAACGCAGGAGCTGATAAAGGCGAATCAAGCGGTTCAAGAAACGGAGATCGTGAGAGCCCTGCTTGGGAGTCAGGTTCTAATGCATATCCAGAAGATGCTTGAGGAAGCGGAGAGGGGAATGGTGGCGATTCATGTTTCCTCCGAAAAAGCCCAAAGAACGACATATAACCTCTTTTTAATCAAAAGCTTTAAAAGTGAGGGAATATTTAAACCTTTTTGTTAGACATGGCAGAAATTGGTGAATGGTTGCCCCTAGTTAAAATAGACCCAGACAAAAAAGAGGAGCGCCAAGCAGGATCAAAGTTCTCGAAGTTCTATAAGGCAGAATATAATCTGACCATGGACTCGACACAGACCTCTGTCGAGGAAAAATATTTCTGGTTTGTTCGTTTCTTGACCAATCGGCAGCCATTCGGATTAGAGTATGTTGGCGATCAAGGATACCTGATCAAGACAAAAGATATCTACACCGCAGCAGAAACAAGCTCCTACTGGGGGTCCATCGAGCAACGGCGTGCAGCCCAGATTGACAAATTCCAGCAGATCATGTCCAATGTTGGGTCTATGCTCAAAGCACTCTTCCAGCTTCTTCGTGAGCTGAGAATCATCGATGAACGGCTCGATTATTACGATCGCAGCTACAAAGGTGAAACAGCAGCCGAAGTAGCATTGAAAAGCATCTGGGTTGATATCGTTGAAGGCGGATCAAAAAATGCAGGCTCGGTAACGGGATTAGCATCACAAGTCGGTTTCGTCACTCTGCCAGACTTATTTTATAATATTCACCCAAAGAATATCGACAATGTCGAAAAAGAAGCTGAAAAACTCAAAGAAGGCGGCTTCAACAGAAAAGTCCGTGAAGTTTTGGCACGAAAACTCAAGCAATACATGATCTGGAAAGAGAAAACATACCACGAGCTCAAAGTTGGTCAGCAGTTCAAGCTCAAATACTTACGGCAGCACTACAACGTGATCAAGATGTACCTGAACTGGCTCCGCCCGTACTTAAAAAATATCAAGCGGTTGCAGATGAAAGCTGGCGGAAAGGACATCGATATCATTAGCGCATTTGACACATCAAAAATTGAGCTAGAAGTATTAGCAATCCGGACAAAATATGAAAAAGACAGCGAAAGAAGAAAAGAAGTCACAAAATACAAAGAATATTTTCCGTGTTTGCGCATCATGTGGACCTTTGTGGGAATCCCAGAATTAGCCTATCAGCAGGAATATCAGCGAGGAGCACTTCATCGTGGTCGTGCAACCATACGAATCGAAGGGTGGGCGGTAAAACAGAGCGACATCGATGACTACCAGAAAGAGATGGAAAAGGAAGATATCGATCTTTTAAGCGCTGTTGACGAGTCTATTCTCGCCTTAAAAGACGATCTCGATAAATATCTTGAAAAAGCAGGCCAAGTGGCGAAAAAAGAAGAAGAAAAACCGGAAAAGAAGGAATCATTGTTCGCCCCGTTTAAGGCATTAGGTGAGGGATTTAAGGAAATAACGACGGGAATGAAAAAAATGTTCAAAAATAACGACCCCAATGCAGGAGAACGGGAAGGTGCCCTTAAGGCTGTACAGGCAGAAGCCTATATCCTGTATCAAGTATTCAAAAAAACAAAGGGCATGCTTGCCGAATAACGAAAAGAATTTATGCTGGTTCTGATTTAAAGAAGGATGGGTAAACAAGACGCTCCTCAAAAAGAGAAGTCAAAAGAACAAGAAGACAAGAAAAAGTTAGAGGAACTTCTCGACGAAAAAAAGGAAGACAAAGCACCACCGAAACAGGAGAGACCAGTACAAGAAGCACAGCAAGAACAGCCACCACTGCAGCAACGCGTCACTGAAAAAGAAGGAAGTCTTGAAGAACAGATTACTACTGCGCCACCACCAGATCAAGAATCATCAGATAAACCGATCTACGGAAGGGAAAAATTCACTGCAGAACGCTACCAATCATTTCTCGGAGATTATGGGGAATTATCAGCAAAATATAACCCCAACGCACCTAACCAAGAATCACAAGGATTTGATCCAACAAAAGAATACTTCGCCATGAAGGAATGGAAACGCGAAACACTGGGTCAACACCAAACGGAATTAGAACAACACCAAGAATTAGCCGAACGAAACTACAAACCAAAAAAAACAGGAACCTCCCATTAGCCATTCATATATTCTTTCATGCGTTCAAAGAAACCTTTCTTTGTCTCAACAGTTTTTGTTGAAAGAATCTCTTTTAGCATCTCCTGGTTTTTCTTTGACAGGATATCAGGAATCTGCACAACAACCTTCACCAGCAGATCGCCTCGTTTTGACGACCGCGCCGTATAAACGCCCTGCCCATGAAGTCTGAACACTGTATGGCTTTGGGTTCCCTTGGGAATTTTTAAGATTACCTTTCCAGTCAACGTAGGAACGTCGACGTCTCCGCCAAATACGGCAGTTCCCAAGTCAATCGTCGTCTTACAGTACAGATCAGCACCATCGCGTTCAAAAAGTTCATGCTCTTTAATGGCGATTAAGATATACAAATCTCCGCTAGAGCCTCCATGGTCGCCAGGCTCGCCTTCGCCAGCAATGCGCAGATACTGCTCATGCTCAATGCCACGAGGAATCTTGACGTCGATCGTTTTCGTGACACTCTTGGTTCCTTTTCCATGGCACACAGAACAGGTCTTGGTAATTTTTTTCCCCGTCCCTCGGCATGTTGGGCAAGGAGAGACACTCATAAATCGCGCGAATCCGGTCTGTTGTATTCTCTGTATCTCGCCTCGCCCCTTGCACTGAGAGCATTCGTTAAGATGGCCATCAGCAGCTCCCGTTCCATCGCACGAGGAGCACAGTTCAAGTTTAGGAATAGAAATCTCTTTCGTCACCCCATGAAACGCTTCTTCCAACGTAATCTCGAGCTGATAGCGAATATCAGCGCCTTGTTGTGGTTGTGCTCTCCGTCCGCGTCCAGAGAACATATCAAAGAGGTCACCAAAGCCAAAATCTCTAAAAAGGTCGTCAAAATTAAATCCTTGAAAACCGGAAAAGTCTTCTGGTCTGAAGGAAGAATGGCCAAACTGATCATATTGGCTGCGTTTTTGAGGATCGCTTAAGACTTGAAACGCCTCGTTAATCACCTTGAAGTGTTCTTCAGCTTCTTTGTTGCCTGGGTTGACATCAGGATGATATTTTCGTGCTAACTGGCGAAAAGCCTTCTTAATCTCTTCAGGAGAAGCCTCTCGTTTGATTCCAAGAACGTCGTAATAGTCTTTTTTAGCCATAGCTCTACAATTCCTTCAAAAGGTTAATATGCTTAACGGTTTAGTGATAGAAAATGAAAGAACTGCTTGAGAATAAGCCATTATGCTCCTATTTTGGTCGGTGCGGTGGATGCACAATGCAACATATTGAATATCAACAGCAACTCACACAAAAAAAAGAAGCTGTGCAGAAATCCTTGAGATGCGAGTCTGTCGTCGTGCACAGCGATACACCATATAATTACCGAAACAGAATGGACTTTTTATTCCATCCTGCTGGGCTCGGTCTTCGTGCAAGAAAAAATGCTTGTCATATCATTGATATTAGTAAGTGCGTCATATCGGAGGAACCAATAAACCAGATCCTCAAAGAACTCCGACAGCACTGTACTAACGTTGACGCATATGATGAGAAAAAAAGAACAGGGACCTTTATCTCGGCGCATATCAGAACTGCCCTAAATAAAACAGCCGTACTATTTGTGCTCTATGAACATTCGCAACGGTTAAAAGATGCGGTGGAGCATATTGAAACATTTGCAAAGAAAACTACAGCAGAAAATATCGCCATTGCATATGCGTCGTCAGAATGCGAAAATTTTGCCGAGGAAAGCGTCATCATAAAAGGACAGCCATTTCTCGAAGTGCAGTACTGCGGAAAAGACTTCACCTATCCACTTATAACCTTCTTTCAGAACAACCACGCGATCGCAGAAAAAATGCATGCTCATGTATCAAAAATAATGCAAGAGTATAACCCCGAAGAAAAGGCATTAATCGACCTGTATGCGGGTGTTGGATGTTTCGGGGTAATCAATGCAGCCCTCTTTAAAAAAGCAGTAAGCATCGAAAATAATCCGTTAAGTGTGCTTTACGCGAAGAAAAATATCGAAAGAAATGCGACGAAGAATGCTGAAACCCTGTGCGGTGACGCCAAATCTCTCAAAAAAATAACACCCAAAGAACAAGCGATTGTCATTACAGACCCGCCGAGAACAGGCATGGATCAGCAAGCGATTAGTGCTCTACGAGATCTCAAACCAGAAGCCATCATCTATATTTCATGCAATTACCATCAATTAGCAAAAGACCTGAAAAAATTAAAAGAGTATGCCATACAATCTGTTGCCGTCTTTGATATGTTTCCTCAAACACATCATTGTGAGACAGTCGTAGAGTTAAAAAGAAACAAGTAGTGCGTTATTTTTTCTTTTTGTCTTTCACTTCAAAATCAGCATCGACAACGTCGTCGTCTTTTCCTTTTTTAGCCGTATTTTTCTTGCCGTCATCTGCCGGTCCTTCTTGAGGATGTTCTTCAGTGTGTTTCTTTGCAGCTTCTTGATACAGAACAGTTCCTGCTTCCTGTAAAATTTTCTGTAGCGCATCAGTTTCACTCTTTATGTTGTCAATATCAGCTCCAGCAAGTGCAGTCTTCACACTCTGCATTGCTTTTTCAATTTTTTCTTTTTGATCCTTGGCTATTTTTTCGCCGAGGTCGGCTAATGTTTTCTCCGTCGTATAGACGAGGGAATCTGCGGTATTTCTTGTCTCTACCTCTTCTTTGCGTTTATTGTCTTCTTCCTCATGCTCTTTCGCCTGTTTAACCATCTTTTCAACGTCTTTATCAGATAGCTTAGTTGACGCAGTAATGGTCATCTTCTGTTCTTTACCTGTGCCTAAATCCTTAGCAGAAACATTCAAGATGCCAGAGGCGTCAATATCAAACGCCACTTCAATTTGAGGAATGCCGCGGGGAGCAGGAGGAATACCAACAAGATTAAATTGTCCTAAACTTGTGTTGTCTTTCGCCATTGGTCGCTCTCCCTGAAGAACGTGAACAGTCACCGCCGTCTGCATATCGGCCGCGGTGGAAAAAGTCTGGCTTTTCTTCGTTGGGATAGTCGTATTACGTTCAATCAACGGCGTCATAACACTACCCAACGTTTCAATACCAAGGGTTAAGGGGGTAACATCAAGCAACACAAGGTCTTTGACGTCACCTGCAAGAATGCCTCCTTGGATGGCTGCACCTGCTGCAACACATTCCATCGGGTCAACACCGCGTTCAACTTTCTTGCCGACGTTTTCTTCGATAAACTTTTGAACAATAGGCATTCTCGTTGGCCCTCCAACAAGGATGATCTTTTTAATATCATTTTTAGTAAGATTAGAATCCTTCAATGCCTGCTGAACAGGATGAAGACAGCGTTTAATGAGGGGGTCAATAAGCTGCTCAAGTTTCGATCGCGTTAATTTAAGAGTGAGATGTTTTGGTCCTTCGTGAGTTGCAGTGATATACGGCAGATTAATATCCGTTTCGAGAGTAGTCGATAATTCTATCTTTGCTTTTTCAGCAGCTTCACGAACGCGTTGCAAGGCAACAGCGTCCTCATTGAGATCAACTCCGCTTTGCTTCTTAAACTCCTCAATGATCCACTTGATGAGTGTATGGTCCATATCAGTTCCACCGAGCTGGGTATCTCCTGAAGTGGAAAGGACAGTGAACGTGCCGGCGCCAAATTCCATAATAGTCACATCAAGAGTTCCTCCGCCAAGATCGAAAACGAGGATTTTATACTCGCCCTCTTTGTCGAGTCCATAGGCCATAGAAGCAGCAGTCGGCTCATTGACTAAACGAACAACATCAAGTCCTGCAATTTTACCGGCATCTTTTGTAGCAGTACGCTGATTGTCATTAAAGTATGCAGGCACGGTAATAACTACTTTCGTGACTGGCTCGCCCAAGAATGCTTCTGCATCGCGCTTGATTTTTTGGAGAAGGAAAGCAGAAATCTGCTGAGGAGTATAGTCTTTGCTGTAGATCGTATACTTGAAATTAGTCCCCATCTTTCTCTTTGCAGCCATGACTGTTCCTTCAGGATTGCTGACTGCCTGTCTTCTCGCAGGTTCACCAACTAAGAGTTGTCCATCTTTCGTAAATGCAACAACGGAAGGAAACATTTTCCCTGCTACGGTAGCGCCTTCTGCGGAGGGAATAATAACAGGTTTGCCGCCCATCATAACAGCGGCCTGGCTATTTGAAGTGCCTAAATCGATTCCAATTATTTTTTCTTTCCGCGTTTTTTCATCCATAGTTATGATTTCTTTGTTGCAATTTTGACCTTTGCAGGTCGAATGACTTTTGTTTTGAGGAGATATCCTTTCTGAAATTCTTCAAGGATGATGTTCTCTTGCTTGTCGCTTGGTTCTTTTTGAAGCACCTCGTGCTGGTGCGGATCAAAAAGCTTGCCGACGGTTTCAATAGGTTTGACACCGTGCTTCCCCATAAGGGTTAAGAGCTTCTTATACAGGAGTTCAAGACCATGTTTATGCTCATCCTGTGCGTGAGAGGCTGCCTTTTCAAGGTCATCAAAAAAGGGTAAAAGATCATTTATTAAATTTTCGTTTGCAAGGTTAATAATCGCCTGTTTTTCCTTTTCGAAATGCTTGCGATAATTGTCAAAGTCAGCCTGAAGATACTTCAGCTGGTTAAGGCGCTCTTCAGCGAGCGTTTTCTGTTCCTCGGCGTTCTTTTGGAGAGGAGATGCGCTTTTCTTAGGCGTCTCCTGTGATTTTCTAAGGGGAGTTTCAGGAACCATAACGTATCACAAAACCATGATGTTTTAAACGTTACGGCTGTGAACCAGAGATCTTTTAAAGTGAAAAGAGCGATACCTTATCATGACCTATAAGACGATATCCTTTTACAAATATACGAGTATAAAGAACCCAAAAAAGTTGCAAGAACAGCTGAAAAAAGATGCGATATCTACGCAGATTAAGGGTCGAATGCTGATTGGTAAAGAGGGAATTAATGGCGCAGTTGCAGGATTACAAGACCATGTTGAGGCTTTCAAGAAAAAAATTAAAGCAGTCAAAGAACTCTCAGATCTGACGTTTCGCGAACAATCAACGCCATTGAACCCCTATAGAAAAGTAATTACGAGGGTACGTACAGAAATCGTTCATTTTAGCCAGCCTGTAGACATGAAAAAGAAAGGAGACTACATCTCGCCAGAAGAACTTCACAAGCAACTAGAGGGAAAGAAAAAATTGGTCCTTCTTGATGTTCGAAACGATTATGAAACAAAAGTGGGGAAGTTCAAGAACGCAGTGACATTGCCACTTAAAACTTTTAGAGAATTCCCGGAAGCAATTAAGAGCGTCGTTCTTCCTAAAGAGACTCCGATTGTCACATATTGCACAGGAGGCATCCGCTGCGAAAAAGCATCTGCATATTTGAAAGAACAAGGATTCACGAACGTACAGCAAATTGAAGGAGGCATTATCACGTATCTTACTAAATATCCCAAGGGGTTTTTCGAAGGATCGTGTTTTGTTTTCGATGATCGGTTAACGCCACAGTCATACCAACCAATAACGGTGTGTGAGCACTGTAAAAAACAAGCAGAAACGTACATTAATTGCCACAACATGGACTGTGATCAGTTAGTTATTCTTTGTCACTCATGTCAAGACCAGATGCACAAAAGCTGTTCTGAAGTCTGCAAACAAGCACCACGTCGGCGGAAAGAACCACATAAGTGGGAATACTTGGAATGTATTGGTAATGTAGAGAATTACTATCAAAAACGTAAAATTGCCTTAATCAATCTAAAGAAAGGGACTCTTGCAATAGAAAATAAGATCGTCATCGTCGGAAAAACAACAACCGAATTTGAACAACGTATCACTGACCTTAGGGATTTCAACGGGGCAACGATTGCAGCAGCGAAAAAAGGTCAGCTCATTACGATTCCTATCACAAATAAAGTCAGAAAAAATGATCGTATCTTTTTTGTCGCATGATCATTGATGATCTTGCAAATCTTGAGAAACAAAGCGTACATCGAGGGATACCTATCCTTGGGCATGAGAAAGGATACTGGCTCCATCAAAAAGTCCGTGAACTACAGCCAAAAAAAATTCTCGAGTTAGGAACTGCAAACGGATACAGCGGGTGTATCCTGGGAAGTACCGGCGCAGAACTCACCACCATTGAATTTGATGGGAAGATTGCTGAAGAAGCCAAGCGAAATTTCAAGCAGTTTAAAATCAACGCGAAAATAATTATTGGTGATGCCGTAGAAGCGGTCAAAAAAATGGCTGAACAGCGCCAGGA
>CAYJLN010000004.1:0-19408 GCA_964371275.1 Candidatus Woesearchaeota archaeon | reverse complement strand
AAAGAAAGCCTACAATCTCGTCCTTGATGACTGCATTACGCTCGTAAAGAAACAAGGCCTCATTATCGCCGATAATATCTCTTTTGAAGGATGTCAAGACTATAAACAACGCGTCCTCAACCATCCGCAATTGAAAACAGAAATCATATTCATTCGAGATGGCTTAAGCTGCAGCACCAAAATCAAATAAAGAACACAATCTTTATATACGAAAGGCGCCTCGGTTTACTATGCCTAAACAACAGAAATCAAAAAATACTGAAAACCAAGAAACGCATCCCGTCTGTTTATGCGGGCAAAGCAAACAAAAACCATTCTGCGACGGCACGCATCGTTGTCATGAGCACGAAACGCAAGGTTGCTGCCAGACGGAATAAAAATAAAGGGGTTTCGAGATGAAAAAAGATGCAGGATTACGTATTATTCGCATAGGACTAGGACTCCTCTTCCTCTTTGCCGGATTTGGAAAGATAACAGGAAAACTCGGTCCAGGAATCGCAGGATTTGCGCCAATGGTTTGGGGCTCTCTGCTTGTTGCATGGCTCATTGCCTTGGGGGAATTTTTTGGAGGCATTTCGTTACTGATAAACAAATGGACGAAATATTCGACCGTATGGCTCTCCGTTATTATTCTTGGAGCAATCCTTATGGTGTCATTGCCAGGATTTAGTGCAGCAGACCCGATGACGTTAATAAAACTCCTTGAAGACGTTGTCGTGTTGACGTCACTGCTCGGTCTCGTGGTAATGCACTGGGCAGAATAAGTCTTTTAAACACTCGTTATCTTCTTTATTTTTATGAAACGTATTGTCATCCTCGGAGGAGGATTTGCAGGAATCTACACGACGAAATCAGTGCTGAAAGAACTGCAACGTCACTCACTTGATGCAAAAGTAATACTTATCAGCGACCATAACTATTTTCTGTTTACGCCGATGCTGCATGAAGTAGCAACAGGCGGAATCTCTCGGGACAATCTCATTCAGCCGATCAGGCGTATTCTTTCAGGAGATAATTTTTCCTTTGTCAAAGAGAAAGCAGAAAATATTGATACGAAAAAGAAAATCGTGTACGGCAAAGAATTCACGCAGCCCTATGATATTCTCATTCTTGGAACAGGCTCGCAGATTAATTTTTTTAACATCAAAGGAGCGCAAGAAAACACGATTCCGTTAAGAACGCTCTATGACGCATTCCGCATAAGAGACCGCATTATTAACCAAATTGAAAAGGCAGAAAATATTCGCGATGAAATAGCAAGACGAAAGGCATTGACGTTTATGGTTATTGGTGGCGGTCCGACAGGGGTCGAGTTTGCTGGAGAGCTTGCTGAATTTATAAAAACCATTCTCAAAAAAAGAAAAAATACAGTCAAGCAAAAAGACATCGCGATACAATTAATCCATAGAGGGAAAGAAATCCTGAATATGTTGCCACCGTATTACGGCAAGAAATGTCGTGAGCGTTTGGAACAGCTAGGTGTGCAGATCTGTCTGGAATGCGACGTCACGGAAGTGGGAAAAGACTATATTGTTGATGGTAAGAAAACGAAAGTAGAAGCAGGAACGATCTTTTGGACTGCAGGTTTTCGGTCAAAAACAGTCAATCTCGACGGCAAAGAAGTATCTAGCTACACAGTAGAAAAAACACTTCAGGTCAAGAACGTTACAGATGCATTTGCACTAGGCGATTGTTGTTCGCTCGAGGATAATGGCGTAAAAGTGCCCATGCTAGCTCAAGTGGCAGTCAACCAGTCCAAAGTAATAACCCATAATGTGCTGTATCTCTTAGGCGTGAAACCAACAATGCAGGAATATCGGCACAAACTGACAGGATTCTTGGTGAGTGTTGGGCAGTATTTTGCGGTTGCTGGAATAAAAAACATCTATTTTTCGGGATTTCTAGCCTGGTGGTTGTGGAGAACGATTTATCTTGGCAAGCTGATTGGGTTTGGAAATAAAATTCGTGTCGCGGTGGATTGGACACTTAATTTCTTTTACCCCAGAGACACCAGTGAGATTGAGTAAGAACTACGAGTCTGGTCAATGATGGGGAGAAAACTGAAGTGCATCGTCAAGTGCATCAAGCGTACGATGAATTTCCTTCTTTCCGTGCGAATAACTGAGGTAGATCGGTTCACCATTGTCCTCATCAATCATGACGCCTCGCCGCAATAATTCGAACTGAAGATCTACAAACGCAGCAAAATCAGCGCCTTGTAGATCGCGGTAATTCTCGATAACGTCTTTGTCTGTTAGTACAAACTGAAACATTCCGGGAAATCCCTGCATGATGTGGTTTTGGCCATGATCAGTAAAAATATTAGACAACCCCTTCATCAGCAAGTTACCCATTTTGTTGATATGACTATAGACATTCCGTTTCATCAAGCAGTCTAACGTTGAAGAAGCAGCAGCAATCGATAAAGGATTTGCCGAATATGTACCTCCATGACTTACTTTTCCAGGACCAATGGTCTCAATAATCTCCCGTTTTCCTGCAATAATCGAGATAGGATATCCATTTCCAATCGCTTTTGCAAACGTCGCGATGTCTGGCGTCACGTGAAAGACTTCTTGTGCGCCACCCAATGCCAAACGAAAGCCAGTTTTTACTTCATCGAAAATAAGCAGAATACCATGGTCATCACATAGTTTTCGTAGTGCCTGTAAGAACCCTTTTTTTGGCGGGATAACAGTTGCATTGCCCATGACTGGTTCAAGAATCATGGCAGCAATTTGATCCTTGTTCGCCGTAATCAATCGTTCAACGCTATTGATATTGTTCCATTCGGCAACGAGAACTAATTCCTTGATCACCTTCGGTATGCCAAGAGAGGCTTGATATGGCACGCCTCGCTTTGAAGTAAACGGCGGATCAGTCGAGAACAAGAGGTAATCATGATTGCCATGGAAGTGGCCTTCAAATTTAATGATTTTTTCCCGCCCAGTAAATCCGCGGGCAACGCGAATAGCAGTCATCGTCGCCTCAGTGCCTGTTGACGAGTATCGAACAAGCTCGGCACAGGGAACAACGCGCTGCACTTTTTTTGTCAGATCAATCTCAGCTTCATGAGTCAGTCCAAAGATAACGCCTTTTTTATGAGCTTTCTGAACTTCACGGTGAACAGTTTCATACTCATGACCAAGAATAACTGGCCCAAAAGCAAGGCGATAGTCAATGTACTTATTGTCGTCTGCATCCCAGATATAGGCGCCTTTCGCCCGTTTGATAAAAATAGAACAGGGAGCTGCAGTCGGACAAAGTTTACTTCTCCACAAACGTGCATTCGAATTCGTTCCTGCTGCAAGAATGTTCAACGATTCCTTGAACAACTTTTGTGAAGTAGCGAAATTATTGATAAGCCTCATGGTTTTCCGTACACCGTATAGTGCCAAGGTTTTCGTTGCATATGTGTAAGATCGATATAGATGTGCTTAATCTGGGTGAACTCTTCAAAGGAGTACATTGAAAGATCTTTACCGAAACCGCTTTGTTTGTATCCACCATGCGGCATTTCAGAAACGAGAATACCATGTTCATTGATCCATACGGTTCCAAAACGCAATTGGCGAGCGACAGAGAGAGCTTGCGTCAAATCACTGCCCCAAACAGAGGCAGCAAGTCCATACTTAACATCATTTGCTTTTTTTATGACCTCATCGATAGTTTTGTAGGTTAAAACACATAAAACAGGGCCGAAAATTTCTTCTTGGGCGATCTTCATGTGTTGTTTCACGTCGGTAAATATCGTCGGCTCGACGAAGAATCCTTTTTCATACAATTTTCCCTGTGGTCGTTTTCCGCCGCACAGTAGTTTTGCTCCTTGTTGAAGACCAGACTTGATGTACGATTCAACACGTTCGCGTTGCTGTGCACTAATCAAAGGACCCATATCAGTATTGCGGTCAGCAGGATCTCCTAGTTTAAACTGGTGTGCTATCTGAACAAGGCGTTTCGCAAAGGACGCGTGAATTTTTTCATGAACATAAACGCGTGTTACTGCAGTGCAATCCTGTCCCGTGTTCCAAAATGCGCCAACAACAGCTCCTTGCGCCGCAGCTTCAAGATCTGCATCAGGAAGAACGACCATGGGCGCCTTCCCGCCAAGTTCAAGTTCAAGATGTTTGATGTCGCCAAGATCATGCAAAATTTTTTCCCCAGTTTCTGTATCACCAGTAAACGTAATCACATCGACATCATCATGATGAAGCAGCGTTTCTCCGACAGTATCGCCAGGTCCTGTAACTACATTTTGAACGCCAGGTGGAAGGCCTGCTTGGACAGCAAGATCGGCAAATTCAAGAAGCGTCAAAGGCGTCAAGCTTGCTGGTTTGATGACAACAGAATTTCCCGCTGCCAGTGCAGGCGCTAATTTCCACGTAGCGATATACAAGGGGTAATTCCACGGAACAATCGCACCAACAACGCCAAGAGGTTCCCTGCGGATAATGCTTGTGCCTAATCCTTTGTGTTGCCGTCGTGCATGAAAATCAATATATTCGGCAGAAGCAATGCCCTGAAGAATGCGGGCGGCACCTGCAAAGAACCGCAAGTTATCAATAATAAACGGAAAGTCACTGTCCGTAGCGTATTTGATGGTTTTCCCTACCTGTTGAGATTCGAGTGATGCCAGTCTCGGCACATTCTTCTCGACCAGATCTGCTAATTTAAGAAGAACGCTTGCACGCTCTGCAGGTGTTGCATTACTCCAAATCCCGGAATCAAAGGCACGACGAGCGGCATGAATAGCCTTGTTAACATCAGCAACTGTTGCCTTCGCAACTCGTGCAATAACCTGAGAATTGAAGGGATTAATGACAGGAAACGTATCACGATGTTCCGCATCAACCCACTCATTGTTGATGAAGAGTTTGTAGGTCTTCACCAGCGTCACCTCTTTGTGTTTTAATGATAAATCTTATATAGTACGCTCTTTATAAGATTATCGTCAAAAGAGGTGTTGTGTGCGTGCAATAAATCTGGTAACCAGCGTTCCTGGTCCAAAAAGTCTAAAGCTTCTCAAAAAAAAGAAGAATGTTGTTTCTGATGGAATAGCAACACCGCCCGTGTTTATCAAGAAAGCACAGGGCTCAACACTAATAGATGTAGATGGCAATACATTAATTGATTTCTCATCGGGAATCAGCGCAACCAACTGCGGGCATGGAAATAAAGAGATCATTCGCGCAATTCAACAGCAAGCAGAGAGATTTCTCCACACGTGTTTCCCGATTGTTGGATATGAAGGATACCTTGCAGTCTGTGAAAAACTCAACGCGATTACTCCAGGCAGCATGGAAAAGAAAACAGCATTGTTTAATTCAGGCGCAGAAGCAGTAGAAAATGCCGTCAAAATCGCACGGAAATATACAGGGAAGCCAGGCATTGTGTCGTTTGATCACGGATTTCATGGACGAACGCTGTTAACGATGAGCCTCACCAGCAAAGTGATGCCCTACAAGTTTGGATTTGGCCCCTTTGCACCTGAAACGTATAAGTTGCCATACCCCTATCTCTATCGAAAGCCTGAAGAATGTGCGTCAGATGATGAGTACGTCGATTACCTCATCGAAGACATCGAAGAGAATTTCTTTAAGGGTGTTGTCGATCCGGAAAGCATCGCTGCGATCGTTATAGAGCTCGTTGCGGGAGAAGGAGGATTTATTGTAGCCCCACAACGATACGTGAAAAAATTGAGCGCTCTCTGCAAGAAAAACGATATCCTCCTCATTGTTGATGAAGTCCAGACAGGGTTTGGTCGAACTGGCGCATTATTTGCCTCTGAAATCTATGGAATAACACCAGACATCATCACGATGGCAAAGTCACTATCAAATGGCCTGCCTTTAAGCGCAGTTACAGGCAGAAAAGAGATTATGGATGCTGTCCAAGAAAATGGGCTTGGCGGCACATTTTGCGGGAATCCTGTAAGTTGTGCAGCATCACTCGAAGCAATGAACGCTATTATAAAAAATAAATTATGGAAAAATGCGCAAGTGATACATAAAGTAGTCATGAAACGTTTCAAGGAGATACAGAACCACTCTTCCCACATCGGTGATGTTCGTGGATTGGGGGCGATGTGCGCAGTCGAAATAGTAAAGAACAAAAAAACAAAAGAGCCAGACAAAGAAGAGACGCATCATATTACAAAACAGGCATTATCGCAAGGTCTCGTCGTCTTATCTGCAGGCGTCTTGGGGAATGACATACGAACGCTCATGCCGCTCACCACATCATCTGAAGTCTTGAATGAAGGTCTGGATATAGTGGAGCACGTGATCAGATGAGAATATATTCAGTAAATCCTGCAACAGAAAAAAGAATCAAAGGATATGCTCTCGCAACAAAAACAACTTTAGACAAAACAGCGCAGCAAGCGCACAAAGCAAGCAAGGCATGGAAAGAACAGCTCATAGGGCAACGGAGAGATCAACTTAAAAGCATTTCACGGCAGCTTCTTGCTAAAAAAAACCTCTACGGCAGGATCATCACGCAGGAAATGGGAAAAATTATCCACGATGCTGTCGCAGAAGTTGAAAAATGCGCCGTCGTTGTTGATTACTATGCTGAACACGCCGAGCACTTCCTTCAGGAGGAGCCCATAGAAACCGATGCAAAGAGAAGTTTTGTTGCGTTTGAGCCCTTAGGAACCATTCTTGGTGTTATGCCATGGAATTTTCCTTTCTGGCAAGTATTCCGTTTCGCTATTCCTTCGATTATCGCAGGAAATACAGTAATACTCAAACATTCGAATGTTGTTCCCGGGTGCTCATATGCACTTCACAACCTATTTGCAGAAGCGATTGAGACGCCAAACGTGTTTCAATCAATCATCACCGATGCAAAAGGAATTTCTTATCTCTTGCCGAAAGTACAGGGCGTGTCTCTCACAGGAAGCGTCGCTGCAGGAAGAACAGTTGCCGAACAGGCAGGGTATCATCTCAAAAAAATCGTGCTCGAATTAGGAGGAAGTGATCCGTATATCGTGCTTAATGATACTGACCTCGAACAAGCAGCAAAGGCGGCAGTCCAAGCAAGGTTCATCAATTGTGGGCAAAGTTGCATAGCAGCCAAGCGTTTTCTCATTGAGAAGAGTATAGCAGAGAAATTTACCGATCTCGTTACAGAGCACGTTGCTCAGCTGCAAGTGGGAAATCCTGCAGATGAAAAAACAGATATTGGTCCTCTTGTGACAAATGAAGCACGAGAAAAACTCGAACAGCAAGTCAAGCAGAGCATTCGTCAGGGTGCAAAAGTAGCGTATGGTGGGAAAAAAATAAGCGGGAAGGGATATTTCTATGAGCCAACAATCCTCACCAACGTCACGAGAAAGATGCCGGTTCTTCACGACGAAATTTTTGGTCCAGTGATGCCTATTCGCATCGTGAAAAACGAACAGGAAGCGCTAGAAGAGGCAAATACGACGGAGTTTGGTCTTGGAGCAAGTGTCTGGACTCAAAATGACAAAAAAGCACAGTTTTTTGCACGTCATCTTGAAGCAGGAACGATCGCTATTAACGCCATGGTCGCCTCAGATCCTCGTCTCCCGTTCGGCGGAATAAAAAACTCAGGGATAGGACGCGAACTCTCGCGATACGGGCTTCTCGAATTTGTTAATATCAAGTCGATAAAGCAATACTAATAATGAGAATCGTTGTTCTTGGCGGGTATGGAGAGATTGGTGCTATCGTGACCTATGATCTCGTAAAAACCTGCAAAAAAGCAGAGATCATTGTCGCGGGAAGAAATACAAAAAAAGCAGAACGATATGCACAGTCGTTTAAACAGCGGAATGTCAAGGGCGTTGGTGTCGATATCAAAAGCAAAAAAGATCTCGTTGCTCTTCTGAGAGGCAGTGCTATTGTAGTCAACTGCACGCAATACGCCTATAATCTTGAGGTGATGAACGCAGCGCTCGAAGCAGGATGTCATTATCTTGACCTTGGTGGGTTGTTCCACATGACAAAAAAACAGCTGAAGCTTGACGCGCAATTCAAGAAAAAGAAACTCATCGCCATTCTCGGATGCGGAAGCACGCCAGGAATCACGAATGTTCTTGCTGCCTACGGTGCTCGCTTTTTCGATGTAATAAAAGAAATACACATCAGCTTCGCAGGATATGATTTTGGGAAACATCGTCACCATTTTGTCCTTCCTTATTCTATTTTTACGCTTGAAGATGAAATCTCAAAAGAACCAGCAATCCTGCATAATGGAAAAATTATCTTTGTACGACCACTGTCAGGAAAAGAAGTCCTCGCCTTCCCAAAACCAATTGGGGATATTAATGGATATTACACTCTTCATTCTGAACTGGCAACATTTCCAGCATCGTTTAAGAAAAAAGGACTGGAAGAATGCACGTTCAGAGTCACGTTTTCAGATGATTTTATCCACGATATTAAACTCATCATAGAATCAGGATTTTTAAGCAAAAAACCAATCACGATAGGAAACCAAAAAGTGATTCCTGCAGACGTTGCCGTAAAAGAGCTGAACAGATTGATACCCTCAAAAAAAGACCAGATTAATGATATTGAGTATGTACGCGTAGAAATAAAAGGGAAAATAAAAGGCAAAAAGCAGACCATGATCCTCGACTGCCTTACAAAAAGTGATGCCTCGATTCCAGCAGGATCTGTCGATACAGGAATACCCCCCTCTATCATCTCGCAGATGATCCTCGCAAAAAAGATAAAGAAATATGGTGTGTTGCCTCCCGAACAAAGCGTTGATCCAGAGACTTTCTTCGCAGAACTAAAGAAGCGAAAAATAAAAATTAACACAGAGATAAGAACAGAAAAGCAAGCGTAAGATCCTTGTCCATTGCTATTAGAGAGATATCTTAGAAAGGAGTAACAAAATATTTTTAAAAGGAAAAAAGAAAACAAAATGCAAGGTCAACCTCTTTTTTCTTCAATTGACCGAGTAATTGTGGGGCTATAGATGGTATCAAAAAAAAGATCAATGGATATCTGGTATGATCTAAGAGTATATTTCTCCTTTCTTAAAAAATACTCTTGGATATTCGTAGGAACGCTACTTCTCGTTTTAATTGTCGAAGGCGTGCATGTTTTTAATAAATACCTCTTTAAGATAGTCATTGACCGTAGTACAGACTACGTTGCAGGAATAGTATCTCTGCCAGATTTCGTAACCGCACTAATAGTGGTTGCTGTAGTCTTCTTGTGTATATCAATCATAGGGGCATCTTGTCAATGGCTACGAATTCATGGTCTAACCGTCATAGAAGCGAAACTTATCGCAGATGTTAAAAGAAAATTTTTTGACCACATTGTCCATTTACATCATGGCTTTCATGCAACACACAGAACAGGATCATTGATTTCGAGACTTTCCAGGGCCGGTGGAGCAACAGAGAGACTGACCGATGTTATTATATTAAATATGGCTCCATTAGTCTCCCAATTAATTCTTGTAGGTGTCTCGCTTCTTGTACTGGATAAAAGCGCAGCACTCGTTCTTATCTTAACAGTCGTCGTTTTTGTGGTATACAGTCTGGTAATACAACGGATCATGACGAAGGCAAATATAGCGCAAAATATCGCAGAAGATACGGAAAAGGCAAACATGGGAGATATATTTGCGAACATCGATTCCATCAAATATTTTGGTAAAGAGGAGATGACCAAGCATCGTTTTAGGAAACTAAGCGAGATAACGAAAAAATTAACATTAAAAAATTGGGGATATTTTCGTTGGTTTGATGTTGGGCAGGATATTATTCTAGCAGTCGGAACGTTTTTCCTTGTCTATCTGCCACTTGTGAAATTTCTCAATGGTCAGGTGACGCTGGGAGATCTTGCATTCCTGTATACAGCATACACCGGCCTTCGAAATCCGCTTTTTGGATTTGTGCATGGAATGCTGAACTTCTATCGTGGCATCGCTGATCTTGATGCGTTGTTTGCGTACGGAAAGATTATTAATACAATCAAAGATAAACCGATGGCCAAACCGCTGAAGATTAAGCAGGGAACAATCGAGTTCAGGAATGTGTGGTTCAGTTACCACAAGAGGCCGTTATTTGAGAATTTTACTCTTGTTATCCCGAAAAACAAAAAAGTCGCGCTTGTCGGGCACTCGGGATCAGGAAAATCCACGCTGGTGAAACTACTCTATCGTTTCTATGATGTTGATCACGGAGAGATTCTTATAGATGGGATAAACATCAAAGATATTAAGCAAGAATCGCTGCGTTCAGAACTCAGCATTGTACCGCAAGAATGTATGCTATTTGATGATACCGTCTATAGTAATATTGAATTTTCAAAACCACACGCCTCACGGCAAGAAGTGATGCAGGCCATAAAATTTGCCCAGTTGGATACGGTCGTTCAAGAATTCCCTAAAAAAGAAAGGACAATTGTTGGTGAACGCGGCATTAAACTGTCCGGGGGAGAAAAACAAAGAGTATCTATCGCCCGTGCTATTTTATCAAACAAAAAGGTGCTTGTTCTTGATGAAGCGACATCATCTTTAGATTCAGAAACAGAGCACGAAATTCAAAAAGACCTTGAAGATCTTATGAAAGACAGAACGAGCATCATTATTGCTCATCGCCTTTCGACAATTATGAAGGCAGACCTCATTGTCGTGATGAAACATGGGAAAATAATCCAAACAGGCACGCACAGAAAACTTATTGCACGGAAAGGAGAATACCGAAAGCTCTGGAAACTTCAAAAAGGCGGATATATTGAGTAATTCTTCAGGTACGAGCAACATTTAAAAACCCAAAAATCCCCTAAAAGAGAAAGGGAAAGCGATTGTCAATGCGAGAAGGAAAAAGAGGGAAAAGGAGTCACTATCTTATTCTGAGTCTGTTAGTTATATCTATAGTCGCCATGATGGTCCAGGCGCATGACTCTGAAGAAGACCATGCTGATGAAAAAGAGATCATTGCCGAGACGTATCACAGTGTTGCAATCCGGCTCATTTTTTTAGCTTCTCTCATTGCTGTAGTTCTGGTTGGGATGTCTATTCTCTACGAGAAGCAAGTTCATCGCTACAAAACAGCTCTCTTTCTCGGGATCACCATCCCCGTTATTATCGCTAGTGTCTTTCTTGCTTGGTCAACAATCTATGTGAATGTGATCTCAGAAAGCAAAGGGCCAGTTCACTGGCATACAGATTTTGAAATTTGGAATTGTGGCGAATGGATCGAGATGCAGGATCCGGAAGGTATGTCCAACCGCGTAGGAACGTCATTATTCCACGAGCATGGAGATAATCGTATTCATATTGAAGGCGTCGTCTTAGAAGAAAGCCACGTTGGACTCGAGGATTTTTTCCATGTCATCGGTGGTCATCTTCACGAAGGTTCATTAGGGATTCCAACAAATAACGGCTACAGCACCGTAAATGATGGTGATCTCTGCAATGGAAAACCAGGCAAGCTACAAGTTTTTGTCTATAAGATTACCAACCCCGAAAGTAGAAAAGGGACATGGACATTTACACAAGAAAAAATAACCGATGTTCTATCCTATAAGCCAGCGCCATACTCGACTATTCCTCCGGGTGATTGCGTGATTATTGAATTTGGTCAGGAAAAAGATAAAACAGATAAAATCTGCGGCAGTTACAAACACGCGCTAGAAAAAGGTGATCTCCGTGGCAGTTGAGGCCTATCTTCCAACGCTGGGCGTGGTGATAGTGACTGCAGCAATTGATTCGATTAATCCCTGTGCAATTGGTGTCTTAATCTTAATGTTGTCGGTATTATTAGGATCAAAAAAATCCGTCAAGAAAACCATTTTCCTCGGTCTCTTGTATATCGCTGCCGTGTACGCAACTTATTTCTTAGCAGGCCTCGGTCTTCTTTATTTCTTGTCGAATATCCCTCTGTACCTTACAGAATACATTGCAATAATCGTTGGAATGCTGGTGATTAGTGCAGGTATCCTGGAGATCAAAGATTTTTATTGGTATGGCAAAGGGTTTTCTCTTGCTATCCCACCAATCTTCGCAAAACGTCTTCATGAATATAGCGAAAAAACAACGCCCCTTGGGATAATCTTCCTTGGCGTCTTTGTATCTGCAGTCGAGCTTCCCTGCACCGGCGCCCCCTATCTCGCGATTATTACACTCCTCTCCCAGTACTTTGATTTTACAGCATTCATGCTTCTCGTGCTCTATAACATCATCTTTGTAGCGCCTCTCATCGTCATTCTTTTTGTTGCCGTGCTTGGAAAGAAACTCTACGAGATTAAAAAATGGAAACAAGCAAACAGGACCTATATGCGTTTGTTTATAGGACTCACTCTTATCGCAATGGGATGGCTACTAATCTTAATCGCTAATGGAACAATAAATTTGGGATAATCATGCAGCACATTATTAAACGGCAAGGACACAAAGAGAAGTTTGATGAAAGGAAAGTCTATGCCTCGTGCTATGCTGCCTGTCTCAGCACGCACATGGAGCGTACGGAAGCAGAGATGGTCTGTGAGCGAGTATGCAAAGACATGAAACAATGGATAACAAAAAAGAAAGAGGTAACTTCAGACGACTTATTCAAGCAGATCACTAGGGCAATTAGAAATTACAGCCACAAAGCAGCATTTATGTACGAGACGCACCGCGATATTTCCTGATAGCGCGTAACGTTCTTCGTTCTGCGCATCAGCATTAATGAGATATGGACGGTGCAGAGAGTGTATAGTCTTCGAAAAACAGTTTTAATTCCTCTAAATTCGAAAGACGAACAATGTGTTCGCGTAAGCGTGCACCACCAGGAAGGCCTTTCGTAAATCCAATGAAATGATTTTTGACAAGTGAATACGAGACCGTATGTTGTTCGGCAAGAGCAAGATACTCAGCAAATTGATCAAGCGGTTGCTTTTTCGCGTACACGCCAGTTCGCAGATAGTCAGAAATTTGTGTAAAAATATACGGATTCCCCATCGCGCCACGTGCAATCATGATGGCGTCAACGTTACTCTGCTCCAACCGTTGCTTAAATACTTCGGGAGAAAACACATCGCCATTTCCAATGACGGGAATAGAAACAGCCTCTTTCACCTGTTTAATCATGTCCCAATCAGCAGTGCCGCTATAGCCTTGTTGTTGTGTACGTCCATGCACAGTGATCGCTGCAGCCCCAGCATCTTCAATAGCCTTTGCAACCTCAATCGTGTTCACATGCTGATGGTCAATGCCTAAACGGATTTTCACCGTAACTGGTTTGCTAACTGCGGAGACAAGCTTGTTGACAAGTGTAGCTATGCCGTCTGGTTTCTTTAAGAGCTCGCTTCCTGCACCAGTTCGAATGACTTTCCATGCAGGACACCCACAGTTAATGTCAATGAGATCAAAATGTGGTTCAACAAGTTGAGCAGCCTGGACAACGTCATCGAAATTATTTCCAAATAACTGGACGCCGACTGGATGTTCCTGAGGATCTGTTTGGAGAAGTCGGTGTGAGTGAAAGTTTCCACGAACAATGGCTGTGCCACTAACAAATTCAGTATACGTGAGAGCGGCGCCGCACTGCTTTGCTAAGAGTCGAAAAGCAACGTCAGTAACACCGGCCATTGGGCTAAGTACGGCCTTACAAGATAAACGTGGAAAATCAGTCTTCGATCGCATGATAAAGTCGTAACAAAGCTTTTTATATCGGAAAAGGGCTTAAAAACATATGGGTCTAAACTCAATTCAACTTCTTGCACTACTCGGGTTTGTGCTCTCCTACTACGCGTATACTATTGAAAAAAAACTACAGCGATCAAAGAACTATAAGGCAGTCTGTGATATCAGCAAAGAAATGTCCCGCACAACTGCGTTTAAAAGCAAATATGGACATCTCGCCGGATTCTCCAATTCAGTCGGAGGGATGGTGTTCTACGCCGCGATCTATATATTAACCTGGATGTCACTTAGTCCCTTGATTTTCATGCTGGCAGTTTTTTCATTTCTTGGCACACTTTATTTAGCCTATATTTCCTTCTTCAAACTCAAGAATTTTTGCATGGTGTGCATGAGTATTTATGCCGTGAACATATTACTTCTTATTATTAGTTACGGGAAAGTAATGTGAGCAGAAAGATTATAAATACCGCCTTGTTATTTTCGCAGATATGTTTGAAAAAGAGGCATTGGCGTTGCATAAGAAGTTAAAAGGAAAGATTTCTATCCAGCCAAAAAAGCCCATCAGGTCCCTGAAAGACCTTAGTTTACTCTACACGCCAGGCGTGAGTGCAGTGTCGCTAGACATAGCAAAGAACAAAACTATTTACGAGTACACGATGAAAGGAAACTGCATAGGTATAGTCACTGACGGATCAAAAGTTCTCGGTTTAGGAAACATTGGTCCAGAAGCAGCATTGCCAGTCATGGAAGGAAAAGCAGCAATCTTCAAGCGCTTTGCGGATATTGATGCCTTCCCAATTTGTCTGAAAACACAGAAGACAGAAGAGATTATTTCCATTATTCGAAATATTTCCACGAGTTTTGGAGGCATTAATCTCGAAGATATCGCTGCTCCACGTTGCTTTGAAGTTGAGCGCACCTTGCAAGATTTGGACATCCCCGTGATTCATGATGATCAGCACGGAACAGCTATCGTGATTCTTGCTGGTTTGATCAACGCATCTCGTGTCACAAAAAAACCGTTCCATGATCTAAAGGTAGTCATCAATGGCGCAGGTGCTGCAGGAAACGCCATTGCCCACCTCCTTGTCTGTTCAGATACCTCCGTCAATAATTGCCAAGCAGTGCGGGACGTGATTGTTTGCGATAGTCGCGGTATTTTGCATAACGGAAGAATGGACATTGATCCTTACAAGAAAGAATTAGTAAGCCTCACAAACAAAGAGAACTGTAAAGGAACGCTCGCTGATGCGTTAGTCGGTGCCGATGTATTCATTGGAGTGTCAGTCGCAAACGTACTGACTAGAGAAATGATTAAACGCATGAATAAAAACCCCATTATTTTTGCATTAGCAAACCCTACTCCTGAAATTATGCCAGATAAAGCAAAGAGCGCGGGCGCCGTGATTATCGCGACAGGAAGAAGCGATTTCCCGAATCAAATAAATAATGCTCTTGCTTATCCGGGAGTCTTTAGAGGCATTCTTGATAGTGGCGCAAAACATATAACAACGAGTATGAAGCTCAACGCAGCCTATGCACTTGCCCGCATCGTGAAGAAACCAACAAAGAACACGATATTACCAAACATCTTTGAGAAAAAAATTGTGAACAGTATAGCAGACGCAATAAAAAAGAGCTATAAAGAAGAATAATGCAATGAGCAAAGTCCCGATCATTCTTGCAAAACGGTTCGTTGCAGGAGAGCACCTTGACGACGCGCTTCGCGTTGCCAGAAAATTAAAAGAAAAGAATATTCTTACAACCATTGATCATCTTGGGGAAGAAGTCAAAGAAAAAAAGAAAGCGCAACAGGCGAGAGAAACATATATTGCCATTCTGAAAAAGATAGCGCATGAAGGCCTGAGAGCGAATATTTCTATTAAACTTACGCAGCTTGGTCTCGCCATTGATAAGCACTTTGCCTTGCGCAATGTCCAGAAAATCGTCGCATGTGCAAAAAAATATCATCTTACTGTAGAAGTCGACATGGAGGGATCTCGTTACACCCAAGATACCATCGACATCTTCTCGGAAGTTCAAAAGAAACAGAGCAACATGATGCTCGCAATCCAGAGTTATCTCCATAGAAGCAAAACAGACATCGTTTCTCTTTTGAAAAACCATGCAAATATCCGTCTGGTCAAGGGAGGGTACAAAGAGCCACCGGAGACTGCATGTAAAGACAAGCGCGACACAGACAGACAATATATTGAACTGATGAACCTGTATCTGGAAAAAGGACACTATCTCGCCATAGCAACACACGATGAAAAAATTATAAATAGGGCAAAACAAAAGATACGTAGGGAAAAGATCCCGAAGAGCCGGTTCGAATTTGAGATGTTGTATGGTATCAGACCGGCACTCCAAGAAAAACTGGCAAAAGAAGGATACACCGTGCGCGTGTATGTTCCGTATGGAGAAGAATGGTTCGCGTATTATTACCGAAGACTACGAGAGCGAAAGGAGAACCTCTTTTTTGCTCTGAAACATGTATTCAAACGATGAAAAAAGTATGGTGGAGAGAAGAGCGATGCGAAAAGTGCATACAGAGGTTTTGATCATCGGTTCCGGTGGTGCTGGCCTTCGTGCAGCCATTGAGCTCCACGACCATAACGTTGATATCCTTATTGTAGGGAAATGTAAAAAGAGAGATGCGCACACCATTCTTGCAACC
This sequence comes from Candidatus Woesearchaeota archaeon, assembly GCA_964371275.1. Classification (GTDB taxonomy): domain Archaea; phylum Nanobdellota; class Nanobdellia; order SCGC-AAA011-G17; family UBA489; genus CAYJLN01. The sequence goes on along the minus strand of CAYJLN010000004.1, from coordinate 3,108 downwards.
GGTGGAATCAACGCTGCGCTGGGAAACATGGACCCGCAAGATTCTTGGCAGCTTCATGCAGCAGATACCATTAAAGATGGGTGTTATATTAATGATACAGTCGGTGTTAAACTGCTCTGTAAAAATGCTTCTCGTGCGATAAAAGAGCTCGCAACATGGGGAACCCCCTTCCATCGCGAAAAAGATGGCCGCATTACCCAGCGATTCTTTGGCGCCGCAACCTATCGTCGTGCCTGCTTTATTGGTGACGAAACAGGAAAAGCCATCTTAAACACTCTAGTAAATCAGGTGCTGAAGCGGCACATTCGATTCAAAAGCGAAACCTATATTCTTTCTTTGCTTACCCATAAAGGAAAGGTCAACGGTGCTCTTGGTCTTGACATTAAACGAGGAGAACTGGTGTGTTTCCATGCGAAGGTTATTATCCTTGCAACAGGAGGTCATTCGCGAATGTTCAAGCGAAGTTCTTCTCGGTTCTGGGAGAACAATGGTGACGGCATTGCGTTAGCAGCGCAATGCGGAGCAACCTTCATGGACATGGAGATGTTTCAATTTCACCCTACAGGTATGGTTTATCCTTCAGAAGCAGAAGGAATCCTGGTGACGGAAGCAGTACGGGGAGAGGGCGGGGTATTAACCAATGCTAAAGGAGAGCGCTTCATGAAGCACTATGACTCCAAACGAATGGAGCTCTCTGCCCGGGATATTGTCGCGCGCGCTGTCTACACGGAAGTGGAAAAAGGCCATGGAACCAAGCATGGTGGTGTCTGGCTTGATATTTCGCATAAACCAAAAGCATACATTCTCAAGCGGCTTCCCAAGATGTACCGTCAGTTCAAGCAGTATGCGCATCTTGATATTTCCAAAGAACGAATGGAAGTTGCTCCAACCGCACATTACTCCATGGGGGGAATCTGGACCAATCCAACAACAGGAAAAACAACCATACCGCATCTCTTTGCCATTGGCGAAGTCACCGCAGGGATCCATGGCGCAAATCGTCTCGGCGGAAACAGCCTTCTCGAGTTGATGGTCTTTGGACGATTAACCGCGCAATCCATCCAAAAAGAACTAAAAAAAATATCCTGGGCACCGCTCGATATCAATCAGATGAAAGCATGCATGGAAGAGATCGATCACCTTTTCAGCGAGCAAGGAGAAAATCCAATAACAGTAAAAAAAGAAATCCAACAAATAATGTGGGAACGGGCGGGGGTTGTTCGGACAGAGCAGCAGATGAAGCACGCGCTGCAAGAGTTACAGCGGTACAAAAGAAAAAAATTCACCATAAAACAAACGCTAAAAATGAATGAAGAGCTTATTGCGACGCTTGATATCAGAAATATGCTTCCGACCTGCGAACTGATTCTTCACAGCGCACTCGCACGGAAAGAAAGTCGCGGCGCCCATTATCGATTAGATTACCCGCAAACAAAAAAGGAATGGAAAAAGAATGTCATCTGCACACTTACGAAGAAAGGATTCAAGCTAGCTACACGACCTGTGCCCTCCATCCCAAGAGAAATTAAAAGATACGTACGAGGAAATAAACTCGTTGCTCATCTCTTAGAGTAATTTTTTACATAGTGCGAATAGCTTTCTTTGCGAGTACTGTCAGTTGCTGGATACTTGCCGCGGCTTTTCGAAGCTTGGCATGTTCAGCAGTCGTGAGTTTTAGTTCGATAATTCGTTCGACACCGTGTGCTCCGAGAATAACAGGAACACCAAGGTATAGGTCATGAATGCCGTATTGGCCATGGAGATAGGCAGAACAGGGTAGAAGCCCTCTTTCGTCATGTATAATTGTTTCTACCATTTTTGCAGCCACAGCGCCTGTTGAGATAGAAGCATTCGTTCCTAGAAGTCGTACAATCTCTTCGCCTGCTTTTTTAGTATGCTCCTCAATTTTTTTCAGTTTTTTTGTCGGTAATAAATCACTGATTGGAATACCCATGACAGTTGCGAATCGTGAGAGCGGAACCATAGCTTCTCCATGACTACCAAGCGTCAATGCTCCAACTTCTTTGACGGAAACGTTTAATGCTTTAGCAACAAAAGAAGAAAATCTGCTGCTATCAAGAACGCCAGCTAACCCAAGAACTCTTGAACTCGGAAAGTTGCTCGCTTTATAGGCGAGGTACGTCATTGCGTCTAAGGGGTTTGTCACCATGATGATAATGGCGTGCGGTGACAGCCGAGCTACTTTCTTCACTAAGGGATAAATAACTTGTGCATTGGTCGTGACTAATTGTTCACGCGTTTGCCCTGCTTTTCGAGGGATACCAGCAGTAAAGACGATAACGTCTGATTTTTCTGTGTCCTTTATACTGTCTGTTCCTTTTATTTCAGCATCAAACCCGATAATAGGGCCAGTCTCCATAATGTCATATGCAGTGCCTAGCGCTGTTGCTTTCGTTCTATTCCAGAACACGAGATCACCTAATTCTTTGACAGCACACCAGAGAGCTGCTTCTCTTCCGACGTTTCCTGCGCCAATAATCGTAATTTTTGGTCGTGCCATTGTCGAGACGTCCTCTTCTTAAGAAGATTTGTAGGAAATTTTTTTCCCTCGCCAAATACTAGGATCCCCCCAGAGTTTTGAGCGCCATGCCTGGAATTCGAAAACTTGAGAGTGATCAATAAAGAGATTAACATCAGGACCAAACGTTTGGAGATACCACTTGAAGACAGGTGGTTCAGCAGCTTCGAACATCCACGTTTTTGTACCAAAGCGTTGCACGAGTTTTTTAATCAAATCAGTACGCCATTGGCTGAATGGTAAATCCTCAGTCACTCCTTCTGATTCAAACATCAACATGTATGCACCAGCTTTACGAAATGCTTCTGCTTCTTTGAGGACGTCTTTTAGCGGTCTCAGTTTTCGTTTATAACCAATAATTTTTGTTCCTGCGCCAGCACCAAGCATGAAGGAAATTTCTGGTTTTGCTTTTAGACCCAGACGATGCACTTCTTTGACGATAGCGAGTTTATCGGGAAGTGATATGGGGGCTAAACCGCTTGAGACTTCAACAACGTCAAAGCCTAAGCTTTTGCATTCTTCTAAATACTGATCAACGGCACGAGCTCCTTCTACAATAACTCGTTCGA
>CAYJLN010000003.1:0-30987 GCA_964371275.1 Candidatus Woesearchaeota archaeon | reverse complement strand
GGAACAGAAAACTCTATGTCGCGCAGCGGTGTTACTTCAGTATCATTGAGTTTCAACGCACCCTGCATATCCATAATTTTGTCAACAAATTTTCCTATTTTTATAGTCTGTATTTTTTCTTTGTGCTTGATAATAATTTTTTCATCAGGGTGAATGGACATTTGAGTCCCTGGTTCGCCAAATGATTCAGCAGTCACCACACCAATGGCTTCTCCAGGCGTGATCTTTGCCTTGATGTACTGCTCTTTCAAGTACTCCAGGATTTTTTCAGCCTGTTTCTTGGTAACATTGTGGGCTGTAGCTTCTTTCTTGAACTCCTCTAAGATGTTCTGGGGCAGTTTGTCTTCGTAGGCTTTTATGATATCATCCATGGTTATAGGTGGTCTATCACTGCACGTTTAACGTTCAGTTTCCCGCCCTCGCTTCGTGATACATCAATGGCATCGTCTCCGTATGTGAATTGAATGATGGAGCGATCAGCATTACGCAACGTATTATCATATTCCACTTTCAGATCCTGCAGCGCGTTGGCAAGTCGGCGATAGAGGTAACCAGATTTTGGTGTTCGAAGCGCAGTATCCATCAAAGCATCTCGTCCTGTCATCGCGTGGAAGAAGAACTCATAGGGATTAAGTCCGCTCTTGAAGGAGTTCGTAATGAATCCGTGGGCTGCGGGTCCAAGATCGCCAACAGTGAACAGTGATAAGCTTCGCCCTTTGTATCCTCGCATGATACGCTGCCCGCCAAGAGCCTGCTGGCCGACACAAGAACTCATCTGAACGAAGTTAAGCGTATTACCTCGCGCACCAGAACGTGCCATCGTCAACGTAGGATTATGTTCTTCAGAAACATGTTCAGTGACAATGTCGCCAATTTTATTGCGAACCTTGTTCAGTAATTCAAGAACACGAGCTTCGAGTGTTTCTTTTAAGTCTTTGCCAGGCAGCATTTCAAGCGTCTTTTTTTCATACGATTGAATCAGCTGGTCAATTTGCTCAAAGGTTTGTACGATAAGTTGCTGGATTTTCTTGCGCAGGTCCTCAGTAATATCCGTGTCATGAATGCCTGTCGTAAATCCAGTCTTCAACAGAACCTTGATTCCCAGACGGAAAAGTGAGTCCATGAGTCTGAATGTTGATTCTTTGCCATAGCGACGATAGAACTCGCGGAGCAGCTCGCCATTATCCTCGCCGATAGCATTCTGGTCAATAACGCCTTTCAGAAGCTTGCCGTTTTTGATGTCGAGAACCATTTCGCCTTTTTTGTTTAATCCTGCAAAGTTAAAATCCTCTGGGAATAACGCACTAACAATCTCTCTTCCGTTGACGTGATCCTTGTCAAATGATACGTTATCGATCCCAATAGAGAGAAGGAGGTTCGTCGCGTCTTCCTTGGATAATGTCAGGTATTTTGTCAGTAAGTAGTTGCCCGTAATGCTGTCTTCGACGCACCCGATAACGTTGTATCCGTTCTTGGGGCTAATCAATTGAGTTTGAACCTGCATTAAAATTTCTGCTTCTGCCTGCGCCTCTTTTGTCTGAGGAACGTGAAGGTTCATTTCATCGCCATCAAAGTCTGCGTTGTAGGGATTACAAACGCTCGGATTCAGACGGAACGAGAGGCCAGGCAGGACAATGATGCGATGGAACATGATGCAAATACGGTGGAGGCTTGGTTGGCGGTTAAAGATAGCAAGATCGCCGTTAATCAAATGGCGCTCCACAAGATACTCCTCTTTAAGCTCAGTAATCAGCTGGTCAACGGTTTCAGCGGTGATTTTCTTTTTTTTGCCTTCCTCAGTGATCACATAGTTAGCACCAGGATACTGGTCAGGGCCTCGCTTCACAAGTTCGATAAGCCACTCTTTGTTCCATTCAGTGACCATTTCAGGGAGCGTAAGCTCCATAGCAACACTCTTAGGAATACCAACCTCGTCGAAATTGATGCGAGGATCAGGACTGATAACGGTACGAGCAGCAAAGTTAACACGTTTGCCAACAAGGTTGTGTCTGAAGCGACCTTCTTTGCTCTTAATGCGCTCAACAAGAGTTCGTAGTTCCTGTCCGCTGCGATGGCGGGCTGGAGGAATGTTCGTCAGAGTGTTATCGAAGTATGTCGTGATATGATACTGCAGAAGATCCCAAAGGTCCTCGACAATAATCTCAGGGGCACCAGCGTTAATATTCTCAAACAGACGCTGGTTAATGCGGACAATGTCTCCAAGTTTATGCGTAAGATCATCCTCGCTGCGTTCGCCTGTTTCTAAGGTAATGGATGGTCGCATAGTAACGGGAGGAATGGGCAGCGTCGTCAGGATCATCCACTCTGGTCGCGAATGTCTCGTATCAAGCCCAAGAAGCTCGCAGTCAGCATCGCTGATCTTGCTCAAACGATTACGAACCTCAATAGGACTCAAACGACGATCATTCTCCATGTAGGTCGTTGGTTTCTCAATCTTGATGGGATGTTGCTTTGCACTGCAATGAGGGCATTTTTTGATAAGCTTTAATTTAGCATAAAGGTACTTGATTCGTCGTCGGCGCACGTCGTAATCGCTGCGAGGAGTTCTGCTAAGGATCTCGTTATGTTTCTTGATGTCATCATCGGAAAATAAAATACGGTGGCATTCTCCGCAGGTAGACGCAAGCAAATGCTGGATAATATCTGCATACAACACGTGAATAACAGGTCGAGCAAGTTCAATATGGCCGAAGTGACCCATGCATTCCTTGAGTTTTCCACCGCATGTTTTACAGCGGAGACCAGGATCAATAACGCCAAGGCGAATATCCATCAGACCGCCATCAACAGGGTATCCTTCCTTGTCATAGAGTTCAGCAGTAATAATTTTTACCGACGACATCTTCTGCAAATCCTCCGGGTTCAGCATGCTAAATACGAGGCTCTTGACTTTTTTGTAAATGTAGTCTGTCATGTTAGTATTTGCTCATCAATTTTAATCGGGGAACGATGCCCAGCGCTCTCAGTTCGTCTAAGAGGAGTTTGAACGCATAGGAAATCTCGATGCTGTTAATCTCGACATTGCCTCCGCATCGCATGCAAAAGCGGTTGTTTCTAAAGCTGTCAAAGATAGCAATAAGCCCGCAGTTCTCGCAGACGTGGATCACGGTTTTATCAGAATCAAAGCGCTCTTTTAACAAAAGCGATGCACCATGAGCAACGAAGCAATCTTTCTCCATTTCTCCCAGACGAAGGCCTCCGCCTTTGCTGCGTCCTTCAATCGGCTGGCGTGTTAACAATTGAATGCGTCCAGAGGCGCGGGCATGGAGTTTATTGGCAACCATGTGCTTGAGTTTCATGTAGTACATATTGCCGACATAAATGCGCGCAGAGAATTCTTCGCCAGTAATGCCATTATACATACGTTCAGTGCCGTCTTCTCTGAACCCAAGGTCGAGCAGGAACTGGCGAATGCTCTGTTCAGATTCTCCCTGGAAAATTGTGCCGTTGACTTCCTTGCCGCGAAGAGCAGCAACTTTTCCGCCAATAACTTCAATTAAATGAGAAATAGTCATACGAGAGGGAATGGAATGGGGGGAGAAAATAAGATCAGGAACAATACCAGACGAGGTAAAGGGCATATCAGCATGGTCGACAAGCAGACCAACAACTCCTTTTTGTCCATGACGAGACGCAAACTTGTCGCCAATTTCAGGGATGCGTTGGTGGCGAGCGCGAATCTGAAGGAGGCGATTGCCTTCCTCATTATCTGTCAGTAAGATCATATCAACAACACCGTCTTCACCGCGGTTTGCCGTCACAGAACTTTCTCGGCGCTTGCTGGCAACAATGCTGAACTCGTCAATTTCTCCTAAGAAACGAGGAGGACTTGTTTTTCCAACGAGAACATCATCACCCTTCAACGGAATTTCAACAGGCACGATGCCATCATCTTCAAGCAATCGATAGTCTTTCTCGCTGCGATAGCCTTTGACTTCTTTGTCAGGAACGCCAATTTCATCGACAAGCCCGCCGCTGTAGCGCAGTTCCTCAACAACATACGGCCTGAAATATGTGCTTCTGGCAAGTCCGCGCTGCACAGACCCATTATTGAGCACAATCGAGTCCTGCATATTGTAGCCTTCATAGCTCATGAGTGCAATAACAATATTTTGACCAGATGGATGCGCCTGGTGATTCGCAATATCGTAGGTCATGCTGCGAACAAGAGGAACTTGAGGATAATGAAGCAAACTCACATCAGTATCAACACGCAAATGGAAGTTGCTGGCATAGAATCCCAAGGCTTGTTTCTGTGTTTTACTTCCTCTATTAAGACGGGAACTCTGGCCGAAATTAGCATAAGGAACAAAAGAGCTCGTTAATCCTAAGATAGCAACGGGGTTAATCTCAATATGGGTGTGCTTCGGCGTTACATGCTCGGCATCAAGAGCGACATACGCATCTTCTTCTTCTGCAGCGTCTAAATACTCAATAACGCCTTCATCAAGGAGGTCTTTCCATTTTTTCGTGCCGTTGCGAAGCTGCAGCAGATGCTCTTGGGTAAGTTTACTACGCCCCTGGTCAACAACAATCAACGGTCTTCTCGCACGTCCACGACCAGTTTCAATGAAGACGTCATCAGTTTTTGCTTCATAGCGTAGGTTCACCTCAGAAGGGAGCTTCCCCTCGCTGCGGAAACGCTTGACCTGAGTAATAAACTCCTGTGGGTCTTGGACCTTGCCCACATATTTATCGTTCAAAAAGACATCAGTCATGGTTATGGCTTCAAGCCAAGCTCCTCGAGTATTTTTCTTATTTTTTGCTCGCTATGATCTTCGTGCGTGATACTTGCGAGAAGTGCAAGATTCTTCCTCAGACCAATAGATGTACCTTCTGGAGTCTCGATAGCGCACAAACGGCCAAAGTGCGTTGGATGCAAAGCACGAGCAGCAAAATTCTCCTGAGTGCTGCTCAATAAACTCACGACGCGTTGCAAATGGGAAATGCTTGCAAGATAATTTGTTCGGTCCATGTTCTGGCTTAAGCCTTTACGGCCGCCAACCCAGACACCAGTCGCCATAGCGCTGTTAATACGAGAGGTAAGTAATTTATCGCGAATAATAATTTTAATGCTTTGGAATTTTTCCCGCTTGACAAGGCGCTGGAAATTATATAGAATATCATTCACCAAGGCGCGGAGGTTAACTCTAAACAAATCAGAAAGTAAATCGCCGCACAGTTTCAATCGCTTGTTCATATAGTGGTCTTTGTCTTGGCTGCCAATATCTTCTTTAGAGATAATCAAAAAGCGCTTGATGATCTTGCACAGATTAATGGCTTTCTCTAGACGAAGTTTGCTGTCGGTTCCAAGATGCGGAAGCAGGTAACGATCAAGATTTTCTCGTGTTTTTTCGAAACGGGATTCTTCGTCCTCAACGCCGCCAACAAGACCTGATTTCTTGGCGATAAAGTCAAGCGCATCTTTCTCTGATTTCAGTCCAATACATTGGTACAAGTTAATGAAAATATCATCATATTGTTTGTCTTGAGAAATCGCAGCGGCAATTTCATTGTCTTTAATCAATCCTAAAGCCTTGATGACGGCGACAACAGGGATCTTGCTGAAGCGGGTAAATGAAAGATACATAACGCCGTCCTTGCTCTGCTCAAAGACATGAGGGACGCGGTAGCTTCCTTTTTCCGAAAAGAGCTTCGCTGTATATTTGTAAGGTCCTGTATCCTGTGCCTCAACAAAGAGTTTATTTTCAGCAAGATCTTCAACAGTGATTAAAACGCGCTCATTGCCGTTCAGAATAAAATACCCGCCAGGATCAAGAGGATCTTCTCCTTTTTCAATGAGTTCTTCGGCAGAGAGACCATTTAAGTGGCAGTACTTGCTGCGGATCATGATAGGAATACGTCCAATTTGGGTTGTAAACACTTCGCGTTGAACGCCATCGATATGAACGCTAATTTCCAAATGGACGGGAGCGCTGTACGTAAGCTGGCGTAAGCGTGCCTCCATAGGATAAATATCACGCTTGCTTCCATCAGCTTCAATGATGCCTGGCTTCGTGATCCACACTTTCTCAAGGCGGATGCGGAAATCTTCAGCATCGCTCGGAATCACCGTAGGAATAATATCGCCAACTTCCTTGACAATTTTTTGCATCTCATGATCAATGAAATGATTAAAGGAACGGATGCTGGCCTCAATAAGAGAATTTTCCTCGAAATAGCGCTTGATGAGAAGAGACGTATCTGCAGTCATGTTACTCCACCACAACCCGGTAAAAAAATGAGTGTCCTTGCGTCGGACTGTCCCGCAGAATTTTCACGATGTCGCCAGGAGCAGGATTCAAATGACAAATCGCTGGATCCTTAACTGAAATAAGAGGCATTTGTTTTTTCGAAATATTGTACGTTGAAAGAAGACGCTGCGCCTCGTCTGCATTCAGCAGAACATGTTTAGGTACAAGGATGTGGTTGATGGCGGTGTTCTCTTCTTTCATGGTTCGGTGCGACAGTGAAAGATACGGGCCGGATGGGATTTTCGTAAACCGACCATCGGTGATGGCGAGGTTGTATTTTGAACCCACGACCCCTTGGTTTCGTTCAAGCCTGTTAAAAGCTTCACCCTTTTGGTCAAGTGCTCTAGCCAGGCTGAGCTACCGGCCCACACGCCCTAGGCGAGATTCGAACTCGCGTCCCGGCCGAGCTGTGGGCCACAAATATTGCCCTTGACAGGGCCGGATGATTTGCCGTCTTGCTGACATAGGCCTCTACACTACTAGGGCAATTCTGCGATAAACCCATTCATACACCCCAATCTAAGCCAAGAGCTTGAACTAAAGGGAGAGAGAACGGTTCATCAGATCAGAATGGCAAAAAATGGCTATATAAAGGTTTCGATAGATCTATCTCAAGAAATCCATGCAAAGAACGACCTTATTTATAAGGCAGAGGATACATTTAAACCTTTCGGAAAAAAGAAACAGAAAAGTTTTCTCAAAAAGAAGGAAAAAAATCCCCACACCCGGACTCGAACCAGGAACCTATCGGTACCGGCTAACAAACCCTCATCGTATCCCGGAGGGAATTCTCGGTTTGTGAAATTTTCTACAGCCGATCGCTCTAGCCAGTTGAGCTATGTGGGGATCTGATTCCTGAGAGAAACGCTATTTTTAAAGGTTATTGCCGTGCAGAAAGATGATGTTTAAGTTTGCCAATGATTTCTTGTTTACGCAGGATAAAATCCTCTCGTGTTTGTTTGGTAAGGCCCTTTGCAGTGGAAAGGTATTTAACTGAAAGAAGAGTGCTCAAGAACAAGAGACATGGCAGTATTTGATGAAAAATTCAAAGAGATTTTTAGTGCGCAGATTGTTTCATTAATAGGCGGGCTTATTGCAGGAACGCTGCTCGCAATATACACAGAGAAGCTCTTGCTCATTCCAGGCATTCTTATACTAATTCCAGGATTTCTCGAAATGCGGGGAAATATCAGCGGGACGCTCGCATCGCGATTAAGCTCAGGTCTCTTTCTGAGAGTGATCAACCCAAAGAAAATAGAAACGCGGATTGTGAAAGGAAATCTTGTAGCATCATTCTTCTTAGCAATTATTGTCTCGTTAGCATTAGGAACAATTGCAATGCTCTTTAATTACCTCGTGCTTGGGGTAGCAACTCCAGAGATCATTGTACTCGCATTGCTTGCTGGTGTTCTCGCAAATACAATTGAGATCCCGCTCACCTTGATCGTCACGTTTTACCTGTTCAGGCGAGGCCATGATCCAAACAACATCATAGGTCCGTTCATCACGGCAACAGGGGACGTGGTGAGTATTTTCTCGTTGCTGCTGGTAGTGATGATACTATGAAGGATATCCACGAACATCTTGAGAAGATCAGATCGCTCAAGAAAAAACATTATCATCCACTTATCCATAAAACGCACAAGAAGTATAAAATATCGAAGAAAACACTCTTCTATGTGAAGGAGTATGGCCCTCATACCAATGTACCGCGCACCATCATCAAGGAAAGCATCCAGATCCTGCTTCTCGCATCACTTATTAGTTCGTTCGGCGGATTTACCATAGAACGAATAAAAGACCTGTTTATCACCATCACTCCACTAGTGATTCTCTTGCCTGCATTAAATGGAATGATCGGGAATTATGGGATTGTCTTCTCGTCGCGTCTAGCGACATTGCTCCACGAAGGAAAAGTGGAAAGAGCATGGTGGAAAAACAAAGAGCTCAGAGAACTACTCGTGCAAATCTTTATCACCTCGATGGTGACTGCTACGCTCTGCGCGCTGATCTCGCTTCTAAGCACGACACTAGCAACAGATCAAGAAAGTATGTCAATGGCAGGAAAAATTTTCTTTATCAGCATTGTCGACACTATTTTCTTCGTTGCCTTATTGATTCTTGTCTCGATCTATGCCGGATTTTATATCTACAAGAAACAGGAAGATCCGAATAATTTCCTGATTCCTATCACGACATCAATCGCAGACTTTGGAAATATGATTATTCTTGCAGGTCTCGTTATTATCATGTTCTAGCGGGACGTCGAGTCAAGAACAACGCGTGCAGAAGTAGCGGAAGAGTAGCTAGAGCCTGTGCGGTACGTTAAGCGTGCCACAGGCAAAACAGCGCCAATAAGATCAAGGCGCGCCCTTACTTTGTAGGAGATAACGCGCTCTTCTTTTGGTGAAAGAGTGCCAAGCTCCCACAGCAAGCGATGGCTCTTCATGCCTTTCTGGATTTTTGTTGGGCTGAGTGTTCCATACTCGCCGACAAGAGTAATGAAGTGAGGAACAAAATCCATCACAACAGTTTCATCAAGAGGAACACGCTTGCCGTTGCGGATATGCAACAGAATTTTCAGTTCAGACGTGCCTTCATGTTCCTGGACGCGGTAGATGCGCTTCTTGACAACGACGCTTCGTTCAACAAAGAAAAGAAACAGAATAGTAAAAAAAGAAACAACAAGAAGTCCGTAGAAAACGCTGCGATAGTTATAGTAAACATGAACGGTAAATTCTTCACGTGGTTGAAGCGTATGTTCCCAGACCATTTTGTTGCCAGTAAATGTAGCATCTGGTTGTGTCGACGTAAAGAGGCGTTTCAAAAAAGGGCTCGAAATCTCAATCCGGTGAAGCGCTACTGTATTGCCGACATTTTTTTTCGTTAAGATAAGCTCTTTGGTCAAAAATCCGCTTCGTTCTTCTTTCTTTTCCTCAATAATAGGAGTTCCCTGAACAGTAAACGCGCCTAAATAAGATCCTTTCATCAAATTATCTTTATAGACGCCGACAGTAAATCCGTAGTCTCCTGGTTTGGTTGAACGGTCAGCAGCGATCGTAATCGTTCTCGTTTTCTCTTCCTTAGGCGCAAAGCTTGTGACAAAAGAAGCGCTAATGCCAGGAGCTTCGCTCGCCACGTCCACAAGATAGTCATCAAGAGGGATGTTCAAGCGGTTCTTAAAATGAAGCGTAATATCAGTATGCTCGCCAGGAACAAGAGCGTCAGGAAGATCAGTGCCGATAGAAATGACGTTCTTTGGAGCGACAACGAACGTAACAAGCTCAATCGTCTCGCTGAGGGCCGAATCAGTCAAGGACGTAATGGTCAGGTGAAGAGGATATTCTTTGTCAGGAGTGGCGAGGGAAGAAACGGAAAGAGAGACTAAAGCTACTGCAGAAGAGCCTGCCTCAACCTTGACTTGTGGGGGCTCAATGCGAACTGATTCTGCAAAGGCAGAATAAACGCCGACTTCGTACGGATCATACTGGATCGAAAAGACGTCGCGCTCAGTACCCTTATTCTGCAAGGTAAGCTGGAAGACGGCAATGCCTCCAACATCTACCTCATTAGTAACCGCAATTTTCTCGATTTGAAGCGTTGCAGCTGCAGAAAAAACCGTGATAAGCGTGAGAAAGAAAAAAACCACACTAAATACCCAAAAACGTGTCATTGAGCGAATCTCCAAAGGCGAGTGTCTTCACGCGGGAGTGATTTATAAACATTTCGTAGAAACACAGAGGAAAGCCTTATTAAATAAAGAAGAAGTAAGACGCGAATGGAGAAGGAAAGAGGAGTCTATCTCATAAGTATCGCTGCATATCTCGGGATTATGGGATATGCGGTGAAAAGCGGCGTAACAGACTACGTAAATGACGTGGTGGTGTCTATCATGCTGATCACGCTACTTTATGTAAAAAGAAAGAGTTTTGCGATAACGCCTTGGCTATTAGGGGTGTTTGCCGGGGCTTTGTTGCTGCATAACAGCGGCGTCTTTGGATGGTATAATCAATCTCCTGTCGGCATTCAGTGGGACCACATCACTCACGGTGTGGGTTTTTTTGCGATAGCGCTTATATCTCTGCACATGGGAACGAAAAAGGCGCAGATGAAAACGCGAAATCTGCTGGCGCTTATTGTGCTTGTTAATTTAGGGATCGGGGTCCTTGTAGAGCTGTATGAGTTTACAGGATTTCTCCTAGTGGGCGAGGGACAAGGGGGATTGGGGCATGGCGAAGGAGATGTGGAATCGATATTGGGTAAAAGTGAATGGTTCAACACCATGTTTGATTTTATCTGGAACCTGATCGGAACAAGCACAGGTATCCTTGTCTACTCGTTGATCAAGAAAAAACCGTAGAGACGTGCTCTTTCTTCTCTAAGCGGATCACATGATCAACAAAACTTTCTATTTTGCTGTCATGAGACACGAGAATGATTTGCTTGGTCGGTAATTCATCAAGAACAAGACGCAGTCGGTCAACCTGCTCATTTGAAAATCCGTCAGTCGGTTCATCTAGGATCAGAATGTCCCGCGTTTTGATGGTGCTCAATAAGGAGTTAATGACGTGATGCAATGCAAGGCGATAGGCTAAAGCAACCGCAGTCTTCTCGCCGCCGCTTAAAAAAAGATAATCGATGTCATGGCCGTTCTGTTCAATTCGTGGCGTAAACTCTTGGTCGAGATGGATGGAAATATTCTCTGTGTCAATAAGAAGACCGAACCACTTCTGGAAAAACGAGTCAAAGTCCTGGTGAACTTTCAGCAGAATGTGGCGCTCCATCAGAGAAAGCAAAGGAGTGAGGTGGGAAATCAGCCAGTCATGAAGCTCTGCTAAGAGAGTGACGCGTTCGTTATATTTCTTTTTCATAGCAATCGTCTCCTGAAGCTCATGGTGCTGTTGGCGGAGATAAGAAATCTCTTTCTCTAGCGAGACCTTGTCAAGCTCTCGTTGCTGCTGGTGATGGAGAGACTGCTCAAATTCAAGGTTGATGCGCGAATATTCGCGATCGAGCGTCGCATATCGCTCAAGATGGGTGGACAAAAGAGAATGCTCTGTTTGAAGTCGAACAAGTTCACGTACATGATCCTGACGTTGCTTCTCAAGAGATAACTGCTCAGAACGCTTTTGATCATGAAGCTGCTGAGTCAAGCGATGCATTTGTAAGCGAGAATCGCGTGCCTTCAAAGCGTCTATCGTCTCGCGAAGAGTGCTGACAGTTTTGAAAAGGTCCTGCTCGCGGGAAAGCGCAGCGGCAAGCTCACGGTCATAGCGAATTAATACAGGACTGTCGCGTTCGATGATCTCTTGCTTATAGGTGCGAGAAACAGCTTGCTGGCAAACAGGACAAACATCTAATCGCTGAAGGTCCTGATGAATGGTCTCGCGATGACGCTTGGTGGTCTTGATCTCCTGAATAGTATCGCGAATCTGGCGGAGATTCGCTTCTTGGGCGGCAAGGTTTTGTGTGAATGTAGAAAGATCGCCTTGCGGTATGTCAGAAGAAAAAGACGCTTGCTGCTGCAGAACCTGGAGCTCGCGAGCAAGAGTCGTAAGACGGTGCTGGCACGTCTGTTCATTTTGGCGGTTATGATGAATGCTTACGTCAAGAACCGAAAGATTTTTTTTGAGTTCATTCACTTCCTTCAGTCGAAGCTCCAAGTCGTGAAGAGCGGATTTCTTCTCAGTAGTTTGGGCTAAAAGTCGCTCGACATCAAGCTGCAGCGTCAGTAATTCGTCAGTAAACCCAATAATCTTGTCTTCAAGCTCGTGGAAGCGCTGCTGCTGGTCTGCCAAGCCCGTGATGAGCGCTGCATAGGTTCGAGAGAGAGATTTCAAATGAGACGCAAAAATATCAATATTCATGATAATGCGCTTGTATTTATCAACGGCAAACACTTTTCGAAGGGTCTCGAGTCGCTGTTCTGTATTGCCAAGAAGGATAGCCTTCATCTCTTCTTGCGGCGTATACATAGTGTACCGATACACAAAGGATGTAGAACGCGTCAGAAGATCCTTAGGATACGCGAGAAGATCAAGGATGCTATGTTTCAATTCAGTTGCTGTTAGTTCGCGGCGTGCGCTATCAATAGTAAGGGACCCGTAGTCCTGTGTGACTGAATGTCCTCGCTTCAGGCGGCGAGTCACAATCACATCACGCCCATCGACAGAGAAATGCAGGTCAACAGCGCCGTTGGAAGCGCCATTGCGCAACAAGGAAGCGCCGCTTAAATCCTTTGAAATGCCAAAAAGTGCAAAATCAATCGCGAGCAAAATGGTTGATTTGCCGCTTCCAATATCGCCTGACAATAGCACTGTTCCTTGAGGAAAAGAAATCTCTGCGTCTGTATACGAGCGAATATTCGTCAGTTTAATTTTTTTGAAATGCATCATCGAGCAGTCCCTCCACAGGAAAGAGAGTAACCACATCGCTCAGCAGACGGCGTTCAAAATCCGCAATAGTTTCACCTTCGTGTTTCTCGCGATCAAAGAAATGAATAAGTGAAGAAATAAACGTTTCAGGAGAAACAGAAATAAAAGAAAGGGGTTTTTTTGATGCGTATTCATGCAGCAAGGAGCGTTCAATGTCCTCGACGGTACCTGTCTGCGCAGAAATAGTCTCAAACTCTGCAGATTGGAGTTTTGCCGTATTTTTAAGAACACAATACGCACCGCTCTTCTGGACGATATCATCGAAGCGAAGGTCAGATGGTTTTCCTTGTCGTAAGATTCCGTCCACGCGTAAAGTAACGATGCAATCCTTAATAGGAGATTTTTGGAGCCTCGTAAGAATCTCGTGCTTTACCTGCTCTGGTGTTTTTCCCTCAGCAGAGAATCGAAGGGAAACAACCTGCTTCAGCATCACTGGGACATGTTCCAGATGAAGCTGGTCGTCAACGATGTAAAAACCTCCAGTTTTGAGGCGCTCCATTTCCAAAAAATTGTTGGGAAATAACGGGCCAGGATAGGTAATGAGTCCATATCCTTTTTCTTTTTTTTGAAAGACATAGTGCGGATGGCCTCCAGCATAATAAGAAAACCCTTTTGGAAAAGAAGAAAGCGGTTCGCCAATAATCTGCTCGAAAAAATCAGGTTTATACTCATCGATGAGTGAATGGAACAGAAAAATCTTAAATCCTGTTTCACGCTCAAGGTTCTCCTTCTGAAGGGTCTGATACGTAAAGGATTCCAATCCGCCTTTTAACCCAACCATTCCAGTCAGTTTCACGCCAGTCTTCTGGTCGACAGTAAACTGAAGCTTGTTTTCACTAAAGCGAAATACATTGACGCATAATCCGGCCTTTTCAAGCACGTCAATCATGGTTTTTCCGCTTGGAGAATAGTCATGACTGCCAGGGATTAAATACACGCGAATGCCAGCATCCTGAACAACGCGGAGTACGCGAGCGACTTCTTTGAGTGCGTCAAAAACAGGAAGCGAGGTATTGAACAAATCTCCTGCAATGAGAATAAAATCGACCTTTCGTTGGATGCAAAGCTCCATTGCGGTCGTAAACCCCTGAATGCTCAATGCAGTCAGCTCTGGCTCACGCCAGCCACCGATATGACAGTCTGAGAGATGCGCAAAACGAAACCCCATGGCAAAAGAAGGTGGTGTTCTTTTTTAAAAGATTATGAGGGTTCAACATATAATCTGAAGAAATAGAGATACTACGCTAAGGTGAGGCGTTGGCCGTTTTTCATCAGATGGAACTGGTTTTTAGCGTATCCCATCTCCTCGAGAAGGTCTCCTGTTGGTCTCACCAAAGCATGATTTCCATGACCGGGGACAACATGCTCGGGATTCGTCATCCGAATAAGATCGCGAAGGTCTTCTCTGCTGCCATGACCAGAATTGTGTAATACTATGCCACCAAAGCCCCCGATGAAATTTTCAGGACCAGGAACACTAAAGTCGTAAACATCGCCAGCATATTGTTTTTTCTTTATTGTAGTAATCGGGTCAAATAACAAATCGCATTCTAAAATAGTTTTCATGAGCCCACAAACGGAAAAAGAGTCTCTAATGATGAGCTTTGGATCAATGTGTTTTTTTTGAAGTTTTTTATTTTGTCTCAGGCATTGAAGGTAATAAGAAAGAGAGGTATTTGGTTTAGGAACAATCTCATTAAAGTTAAGTTCATAAAGCGGTAACGACTGTGGGGGGAAATGTAAAGGTCTATATGAGCGGTAAAGGCGAGAAAATCCCTTCTGTTTTCTCTTAGAGGCATAGGGAATAATTTTAAACATGTCGTCTCTTCCTTGTATCCTTAGCACATAGGACGTCGTCTTACCAGTTATTTTTTTATAGCCTGCGATATGTCTTGGTTTATTAATTTCAACGTGGTCGAATTTTACACAAATGCCAACGTGGGAAAAAAGGTACATCAAATCAGAAGCAAGTCTTTTTGATGCAGTTTTAAATCGTATTCGTGGATGTATCTTCTTCTTTTCAAAATGAGCATCGCCATCAAGATAACTCCCCAAAAAGTGAAGTTTAAACTCCTCAGAAGCGCTGAACACAAAATCAGGAATTTTTTTATCACGGGCATTATTATTAAACCACATTTTGAACAATCGAGAGAGTGTTCGAGAACCAAAGCGTAATTCAGCACCATTATGGTCTAAGTAGATGGATGACGAAAACACTTTTTTTATGAGTTTTATGGCCTGTGAGATGAAATCTTTCTCTGATTTGCCAAAGGTTAACGCTATATGCCGAGGAGCGCTACCTTCAGCAAGATAATAACCAAGCAACTTTGCAAAGGCGTTATCGAGTCTAATTTTTCGAGGAATTATTTTTCGAGAGGCATAATAGACCCACGTGTCGTCATAGGCGTATCGTGAAGCTTTTGGTTGGTTCTTAAGATTAAGGTACTCTAAAACATCTATTTCAACAGCTTCTTTATCCCACTTAAATCTCTTAGGGATAAGGATGTAATCACCAGTTTTAAGTTCATTACCTCTAACTTCAACGATAGAGCCCTTACTCAATTTATAAACGCTATGACCTTCAGTAATTTCAACAGACCTTCCAGACTTTGTTTCTATAGAATAAACGTGACCGGAATAATGGTGTTTGACAACGTTAGCTCGATACCATTTGATCTTGAGATCATTTGGATCAAATGCTGGAACTCTAAGATGATCAGTTTGCGTAACATTTTTAATTTCTACTAATTTCATGGAATGTTGATCATTAACAACAACTGGGGTTTCTGGCATGACCGATACGTGAACGTCAGTAAAAATACGTGCGCCAAAGTGGCGTAAGCGGCGTTCCATCTCCTGCCGATTCGACGTGTTCGGTTCAACAGGGATCACGCGGTTTGAAAAGATAACGGTGTCGCCAGCGCCAAAGGAAAACGGCAGGGCATGGCGCATCAGCCTATTCAAAATGCTGTTTGGCTCTCCTTGCCCGCCAGTACAAACGACAAGATACTTGCGTTTTCCTTCCTTTTCTATTTTAGAGAAAATTTTCTTCGATCCTTCGCGGCCAGAATACACGTTGACAGCATTTGTAAAGTTGAGCAGATCAATCGATTCTGCAGCGTGAACATATTTCTGAATGCTGCGGCCAACGAAAACAACCTTGCGGTCAATTTTCTCGCCAAGCTCAACAATGCTTTTCAAGCGCGCTAAGTGAGAAGCAAAGCACGTCACAAAAAGTGTCCCTCGTTCATGCGCCACGTCATAAAAGACATCAGACAGCATTTCCCTGGCAACTTTTTCGCTGGGCGTTTTGCGATAACTCCCGCAATACAAGGAATCAGAGACTAAAAGCTTGACGCCTTCTTTGCCAAGCTCTCGAAGGCGCTCATAGTCAGGCCGTTTCCCCACAAGAGGATGATCATCAAACTTGTAGTCGTTCGTATAGAGAATAACTCCTTGTTTAGTATGCACAGCAACCATGGCAGATTGAGGAACTGAATGTGTCGCATGGATAAATTCAATCTCAATATTGCCAACGCGATACGACGAGCCTGAGGGCAGCGCATGAATTTTGTTTTTCAGGTGGCGTCCGTCATCCTTGAGCATATTCTGTAAGACTGCAACGGTATACGGCGTTCCAAAGAAAGGAGCATTGTAGTGTTTTGCAAGATAAGGAAATCCGCCAATATGATCGAGATGAGCGTGGCTGGCAATGAGTGCTTTCACCGAAGAAGCCCAGTCAGCAATACACGAGTCATCGGCGATAGCGCCACTCTTAATCATCTGCTCGGTGCCCATCGTAGCACGGGCATTGTCCTCAAATGCAGCAAGTTTTTGAAGGTAGAACCCAGAATCAAGAATCACGGCGTCATTGCCGCATTTCACAGCGCTCATATTTTTGCCAACTTCATTGTAGCCGGAAACGCTGCAAAATTCAAGACTCATATCAGAAACCGGTGAAAGAATATTATAAACCTATCTGTTCACTCCTGAGTACGAAAGAATTTCTGGCTGAGAGCGATCAAAAGAAAGAGAAACGCGCTGTATCCTGCAAGAAACAAAAGAGAAAACCAGAGAGAAGAGAGCGGAACGTGGAACAAAAGAAGTTTATTCAGGAGTGTCTGGCTGAGATAAAATGGATTTCCTGAAGCAACCATCTTGATCGCAGGGGGAAGCGCCTCAATGGGAAAAATGGCGCTGGAAAAAAACAAGAAGAGGACTCCAAGCGTCAACGAAGCAAGAAGACTGGTTTCTTCGCTCTTGAAGACATGCCCGATAAGAATGCCCAAGAGAACAAAAACAGTGCTGGTAAGCAAAAGCACAAGGAAAACTGGCCCAAGAACAGGAACAAGCTGATCAGTGAAAAAGAAGAGCGCAACGCCAAAGAGAACAGCAAGCTGAACAAAAACGACAAAAAGATTGGTGAAAAAAGCAGCGCAGGTGAATAAAAAATCGCTGGTCGGCGTGATGAAATTCTTAAAATTGACGCTGCTCATCCGTTCACGGATAATCAACGTTGAAGAAAGGAAAATGCTGGCGAACATAATGATCATAACAATCAGCGTAGGGAAGAAATAATTCAAGTACGTGCCGCCAGAGGTTACAGGATGAATCGTTGTCGTGAGAGGGGAGGCAATGCGGGAGGGGTCGGTTGATTGAGCGTCAGATAAGTCCTGTCCAATTTCTTGGAGCGACGAGCGAAGCGCCCGAACATATTCGAGATCAGAAGCAAGAAGGGCAGAAAGTTGCGCTAGATCTTTAATCACGCTCACTTTTGTGCTGTCCGCAGTAAGAAGCTTTTGAGAGAGCGAATCAACATCCCTCTTCAAGCGATCCAACGCAGACTGGGTCGTAGACTCGTTGCTCACGGAAACAATAGATCCTTCAAGGGCGCCAAAAGAGACATCGCTAGCAGACACGTCAAGGGCGAGAAGTTTAGCCTTCAGCGCGTCGAGGCGCTCACGGATTGCAGGAACATCAGTGGT
The DNA here is from genome assembly GCA_964371275.1 of Candidatus Woesearchaeota archaeon. Lineage (GTDB taxonomy): Archaea > Nanobdellota > Nanobdellia > SCGC-AAA011-G17 > UBA489 > CAYJLN01. Next base: position 13,293 of record CAYJLN010000003.1, on the reverse strand, counting down.
AAGCGTGGTTAATAATTGGTCTTTGTCGCGTAATCCTTGATCGGCAACGGCAAGCGTGTTCACGACATTCTGGGCAAGTTCAGTGCTGATCTCCTTGCTTTTTGCGCCAATCTCCTTGTTCAGAACATCAGTAAGGACATAGGCAAGAGTTGTTTTCGAGGTGTCAACATGCAGTTCAATGTCATCATCATGGCCAGGCTGGAGATCACGGGGAAAGAACACGCAGAGATGATAGACTCCTTGTTTGATGCTGGTGATGCACTGGTCTTGCGAGTCTGTTTTCGTCACGGTATACTGCTGCTTCTGAATACCGGCAACGAGCGACTCAGCTAAAGGACTGTAAGTCTCAGCATAGACACCGACACGAATCCCATAAATATTGGCGGTATTAAAGGCAACGCTCAGTAAGAGAATGAGAAATAACGGGCCTAACAAAATGATTAAGGCAGACGTCTTGCTCCGAAGAAGCAGCTTGAAATTTTTCGCAATTAAAGTGATGAGTTTTCTAACCATGTCTTGCTGGTTAATGCACCAAACACCTCTTTCAAGCTGGGTTTTTTGATATCCAGGCCGATCAAGCGGTCTTGCGTATTATCAAGGAGCTGCAGAATCTGGTGCAAGAGTCCTTGGGCGTCATCAGTATAGACCACCATTTTTCCATCTTCGATCAGGTAATCTTTGAGCTGTAAGTCGCGGACAAGCGAGTCATAGTGCTGGGACTGCAGTTCAAGATGAACTTCTTCTCGGAAATGGTAGAGCTGGCGGAGATCAGCAATAGTGCCGGTCTTCATGATGGACTGATTGTGGAGAATCGCAACGTGATCGCACAGCAGCTCAACATCGTCAAGGAGATGAGAGGTAATGATAATGGTAATGCCCAGGCCGTTGATTCTCTTGATCAAACGAACAATCTCTCGCCTCAATAAAGGGTCAAGGTCTTCGGTGGGCTCGTCTAAGATCAAGACTTTAGGATCGTGGATTAAGCTGCAGGCAAAGTCAAGACGGCGCTGCATGCCTCCTGAAAGATGCTGGGCAAGCACATCCTTGCAGTCACGGAGTTCAACAAGAGAAAGAAGGTCCTCCATATTTTTCTGGATCTTTGCCTTAGGCAGCCCATACAACGAGCCAAAGTACTTGATATTTTCCTGGACAGTCAACTGGGGATAAAAGCTGTTTTCCTGGGTCGTAAAGCCAAATTCTCTTTTTGCTTGCGTCAGAACATCGTGTAATCGATGCCCTTGATAATAGACTTCCCCTTCAGTAGGGGTATAAAATCCGACAAGCAACCGCAGTAAGGTCGTCTTCCCGCTTCCGTTGACGCCGATGATGCCAAAGATGTCATTTTCCGGGATATCTAAGTCAAGATGATCGAGAACAACATGATCCCCGAAACGCTTGCTAACACCTCGCAACTGGATAACATTCATTTCCCATAAAGAAAAAAGCTCAATTCTTTTTAAACTTAACGACCAACCGATCGCCAAGAGCAAAGTGATGTCCTTGCCCGGCAGTCATCTCAACAATATACCGTGAAGGGACAGATGAAGGGACAAACGGAACGAACGGACGAACAGTGAGTCTCTTGTCAACAATACGGAACTGCTCGTCAAGCCACAGAATGTCAAGCGGGAAAAAAACGAACAGCATGTGAAGCGGATTAGAACGTAAGGAGCAACTGTCAAGAACAAGGCACGCTCCTTTGGGAAGGGTGAAAGAAAACATAAGGCCAAACGCGCGCGATAGAAAGGTATCAGCAACAACTCCCTGAAGAGCAACACGACCATGATGACGAATCGAAACAGAAGGCATCAGGAGAACACCATTCCTGCATAACTGGCAGAAGATCCGTCAGTGCTTTCAGAAGAAGAAAAAGAGAGAACACGGCCATGGGTAGCCCCTATCTGAGAGCAAGCAGAAAGAAACGTGATGACGGCGCCAAAGCAGCAGACAGGAAGAGCTTTCTTCTGGACAAAAGAGGCAAAGCCTTCGCCATCAAGTGCTTCAAGATAGGACAGTGCTTCTTTCTGCTGGCTGGAGCGATAACTTTTTCGTTGGTAAAACGCAGGAGCAGAAGAAATCGATTCGGCTGGAAATTCAAAGGTGCCAAGAAGAGTAAACGGAGTTTCTTGATAAATTTGTGCAAGCGTTTCTCCTAAACGACGGCAGAGTGCAACATCACGAGAATTCACGAGAAGAGGAACAAACGAAAGAGCAGAAAGGCGATCGCGTTGGCTGAACTGAAGAAAAGGAAGCTGCACTTCCAGACAGTGTTCTCGCTGATGGCTTTCAAGATCATTTTTCAAGAATGAAAAACGTTTGAGCATTGCATGCCCCAAAGAGCGGTTGACTTTCGCAATGCCGAACGGTGTTTGCCAGTCAGAAAACAGACAGGTAGAAAAGTCTGGTGCAGGAAGAGAATGGTTGCCGCCAAGAAGAACAAACGGCTGAAGAGATGATTGCTCAGCAAGTTCTTTGTAGCACCAGCTCGCACAGGGACCGCTGGTTTGATACGGAGAGTGAGGAACAAGAAGCGCTTTGAGACCAGAAGAACGGCGTTTCGTGGGAAGGTCGCCAGGTCCTTTGGAATGTGTAAAACAATGACGAATAGCGACGTCGAGGGACGTAAACGAAGAAGGATAATACTGCTGCGAAAATTGGGGATGGCGAAACATACGTGCATGAAGAAAGGGAAGTTAAAGAGGTTTACGGTTCGACATGGGCGATAACGTGACCTTCTTTTGTATGGGCTAAACCACCAAAGGTATAGTCAAGAGTCAGAAAACCTTTAAACAAGTCGCCAGTGAGAAGGGGAGTTCCAACGCCTGTACACGAAATAGTCCATGCAACAGACTCGCCGTCACTCCATGTGTTAGCATAGGTTGCACTAGAACCATCGCATAATGTATTTGATCCACTAACAGATAAAACCGCATCCACATCTATGGACCTTCCGAGTCCATTTTGGAGTGTCACAAACACAGTATTTCCAGCCTGGGAGACTTGATAGTTAATGCAAGAAAAACCTGGAGGGAACATACAGGAATCTGTGGTAAATGCGGAGAATCCAGTAGTCAAATAAGTAAGAGCACCAACAGAAATAAGAACGATAAGTAATGCCCATCCATAGGTCATCAAGAACTCCATGGCGGCTTGACCTGACTTCTGAGAAAAAATATATTTCTGCATGTAAAAAAATGAGAACATATCTATTTAAAGATTACGATAAAAAAGAAAACAAAAAGAAAAACGCTGAAGCAGTTTATAGCAGTTTATACTTGAACAGAAACTACAATCTGACCTTCTTTGGAGTGGTCTAAGCCTCCAGATTTATATAATAAGGTAAGAGTGCCCTTAAATTTATCGCCCTGCACGAGAGGGGCCGATCCACCTTGCCCACAATCAAAGTTAATATTCTTTGTTTCGCCGTCAGCCCAAGTAGTAAAAGTTGCAGAAGATAAAGCACAGGTTGTTGAGCTACCGCCAGTTGTCGCAGAAATTAAAGTAATACCGATGTTACTACCGGCAGCACCAGGACCTGTTAACGATTGCCCAAGACCATTTTGAAGCGTGAAAACAACATCTTCATTAGTTACTGCACCACCACTACGACCATTACCACTTGCATCTCCTTTGTAATTCGAACACGTAAATCCAGGAGAAACGGTACATTGATCCGGAGTAAATCGTGTGGGATTCAGAACACCAAGGTACGCTAAGGCACCAATAGCAACAAGAACGATAAGTAACGCCCATCCATAGGTCATCAAGAACTCCATGGCGGCTTGACCTCTTTTCATCATCATCGTCAATTTCACCTCATTCATTTTTCTTTTTTAGGAAAATTATTACTATCTTTGAGAGAGAACCACTATATAAAGTTATTGGAAAAAGAAACACCACTATCGAGAGGAAAACAAAGAAGATAAAGAACGCAGAAAGAAGAAAAACGTGCCGCAACGAAAACTAGCTGAGCGATCGCAATCAGCAATAGACTATCTCCTACTCACAGGAGTCATAACAATCTTAGTAATCCCCGTCTTCTATGCGGCAATGTCTCGCTTAGACAGCATGCGGGAAACGCAAGTGTCTGATGCGACACAAACGCTGAAAGAAACAGCAGACACCTTGATTTCGCATTTGCGAAATGGTTCAGCCACAAGGGAAATCATTCAGCTGCCCAAAGGCATCCAGAGTTTTATGATGACGAAAAAGATACTAGTCGTCTACATCAAAGACGAGCCGATTTCCGTCGAATTTGAAAGAGAAATTGCGGGAACGTTCCCTGTGAGTGAAGGAAGGCACTATGTCAATATGTATAATAATGGGACGAGTATCATTCTCTACGAATGTGGAAATAATCAGCGTGAGGCCTTCGAGCAGTGCGACAGAACAAGTGCTGATAACTGTGGCACAGGCGTATGCACCTCACCAGCACTAGATCTTAATGGATGCAAGTGCGCCTGCACCAGCTATGCAGACTGCCCCTATGGAACAACATGCATCAATAATATTTGTCAGGCATCAGAATGGTTTTGCGGGAACGGAATACAAGAAGGGAGCGAAGAGTGCGACGATGGAAATCAAGATAAGGCAGACCAATGCAATCAATGTATCTTAACGTCTTGTCAAGATGGGACGCGGCAAAATCCGAATGGCTATGGAGAATTTGAGGAATGTGATACTGACGGTGCTGTGTGCGGTGCTGGAGGAGTCTGTTTGCCTGATTGTACCTGCACAGGCGGAGCTTCTGGAACCTGTGGCGATAATGTTGCAGATCCATCACTGGGAGAAGAATGCGACGGAACTGACGATTATGCCTGCCCAGGTCTCTGTCAAGCAGATTGTACCTGTCAAGCCAACCTCTGTCCAGCAGAGCTGATCTCCTATTGGCCGCTCGACGACGCGCAAGGAACATCAGCATACGACGCCAGTGATGGAAATCCAGGAACCTTAAGAGGAAGTCCACAATGGGTCAATGGGCAAGTGAATGCAGCACTGCAATTTGACGGATCAAGCGCAACAATAGATTACGTCGAAATTCCGCATAAAAGTAATCTTGGACTCGGCACGTCATCGTTTTCTATCGCAGCAGGAATACGGACGGCAACAACGCGAAGCTACAGTCCTGGAATTGTCTCAAAATTCGACCCAGTTTCAGCAAATAGGTACTACCAGCTTGATATCGACCAAGGAAGTAGCGCATTTGGACCAAGAATAAGAATTAGCGGAAGTCTTGGTGCGTTTTCGCTTTCTCATACAGTCGATCTCAGAGATAACCAATTCCACCACATCGTAGCTGTTCGCGACGTGCCAAATCGTGTTCTCAAACTATATCTTGATGGTCAATTAGTAAAAACAAGCGCGCCAAATTCGTTCGTCGCCCAAGACATAGGCAGTACAGCAAAATTGTATCTGGGGATAAAAACAGCGTCATTGGGAAGCTCAGAATTCGAAGGTATCATCGACGAAGTCGCAATCTATAATAAAGTGCTCACACCAACAGAAATAACAACCATGTACGAAGAATTCAGTCAAAGCAGAAATTATTGTACGATTACTCCGCCAGCAGTATGTAATGGAGACGGCATATGCGAACCAGGAGAAAACTGCAATAATTGTTTCATGGACTGCGATCTGCCAGACGGAGCATGCTGCGGAGACGGCAATCGACAGGGATCAGAGCAGTGCGACGGAGACATAAACGTGCAATGTGCTGCGGGAACAGCATGTGTCAATTGTATGTGTGTATAAAAAATGAAAAAGATAAACAAGAACGCACAAGCAGCGAACGATTATATGATTCTTGCAGGATTATTATTCTTCGCCATCATCGCATTATTCTTAGTGGGCTTTTCTCGCCTCAGCGGTGTTCCTGAAGTGCAGATCAAAGAATCCTTGGAAGCCATCAGAGCAACAGCAGAGTCCATTACCATTTATTTTGGGAGCGGGTCAGCCACGCAGGAAATTATTGAGCTCCCACGGCATATTGAAGGATACAGCATGATCGACAACACCTTAATCGTCAGCCTGCCTGGAAAAAATGTCTCGATTGAATTTTCAAAAAAGATCGCAGGAAGTTTTCCCATCGGAGAAGGAAGGCATATCGTGAATATCTATTACAATGACACGCATATTTTCATCTACGAATGCGGAAATAATCAGCGGGAGGCATTTGAGCAGTGCGACGGAAGTGCAGTACAAAATTGCGGTTCCAGTTCATGCACGCCCCGTGCGCTTGATGCAGACGGCTGCAAGTGCATCTGCAGCGGAAATTCCGACTGCCCTCCAAAAAAAGCCTGCATCAATGGCATCTGCCAAGCAGCAGAATGAAATTACCACTTCAAAGATAAACAGAAAGGATATAAAGAAAAATAAGAAGGAAGAAAAGAGATAAGAGGTGCGTTCATCAGTGAAAAAGACACGAAAGCAGACTGCCCAGTCAAGCATTGACTATCTTATTCTCACCGCAGTTCTTATCGTCGTCATCGTCCCTTTTTTCTATAGCACTCGCTTTAGTCTGGAAGGATTCCGGGAATCAACACTAGTTGATGCGACCCAGGCAATTCTCGCTGCTGCTGACACGATTGTTAATTTAGGATACGGATCTGCGATCAGGGAAGTGATCTATATTCCTAACGGCATCATCAGCTACGAAATGATCCAAAATTTCTTGATCGTGAATTTTAGGCTGACAAACATCTCAGTTGCCTTCAAAAAAGATATTATCGGACGGTTCCCGATTACCGAAGGAAGGCACTATATCAACATCTTCAACAATGGAACAAATATTCTCTTTTACGAATGCGGAAATAACGTTCTTGAAGCGTTTGAGCAGTGTGATGGAACCAGTGTCGATAATTGTGGAACAGGAAGTTGTACGCCGCCAAGTTACGATGATGATGCCTGTAAATGTTTCTGTGATGATGATTTCGATTGTCCGCCAACCTATTACTGTGATGCAAACGGCATCTGCCAGCCAGGAGCATCATGCGGCAATGGCATTATTGAAGGAAATGAGCAGTGTGATGACGGCAATTTCATCGAGACAGATACCTGTAATAATTTATGCCTCTTGACGATCTGTGGAGATACGATTATTCAGACACCAAATGGCAATGGAGACTTTGAAGAATGTGATACTGACGGTGCTGTGTGCGGTGCTGGAGGAGTCTGTTTGCCTGATTGTACCTGTGCTAGTGGTGGTTTCGGTTTCTGCGGAGACGGAATTATGGATCCATCGCTAGGTGAAGAATGTGACCCGCCAGGTAGTCTATGTCTTGATGGAACAACGTGCTGGCCAGACTGCACCTGCGGCGGATGCACAACAAACGCAGATTGTCCCTATGGAGACCAAGTCTGCGTCAACGGAAACTGCCAGGATTGCTCGAATAATTTCGAGTGCAATATCGGGAACATGTGTCTAAATGGAAACTGTGTCAAGATCCCATCATGTGGCGACGGATTCTGTGCACCGCAATTAGGTGAAGACTGTAGAACATGCGGGGCAGATTGCGCATGTGGACCAGGAACAATTTGCTCGTCAGATGGAACCTGTGCCCCTCCAAATACTGGTGGGTGCGGTGACGGAATCTGTGATGCTGGAGAAAATTCATGCGTATGTGAACAAGACTGCGGTGCAACGTGTGGTGACGCATGCGTAGGGACTAGAGAAGAATGTGACGATGGCAACGCAATCCCCAATGATCAGTGTGATAACTGTAAACTTACGTCGTGTGGTGATGGATATGTACAAGATCCAAATGGAAAAGGACAAAATGAACAATGTGAGCCAGCAGACGACACGGCATGTCCAGGCCTCTGCATTTCACCAGGATCTCCAGGCGAATGTACCTGCAATACCTGCGGAAATGGGATGTGTGACCCATGGGAAGACGCAAATTCCTGTGCATCAGATTGCTATTCTGGTGGTTTCTGCGGTGATAATAAAGTTGATTCCGGCGAAGAATGTGACGGTAGTGGTGGCGGCTGTCCAGCAGGACAAGTATGTGTCAATTGTAATTGTATTAGGATCCCCTGTGGTCCAGGAGGGTGCCCAAACGGAAACGGGAATGGTGACCCTGGTGGCGGAAACGGTGGTGGCGGTAATAGCTGTGGACCACAACCAGGAACAACAGGTTCATGTGCAGACCTTCCATGCCCAGACGGTATGACATGCGCGGGAAACAGACCAAGCTGCGGGCCATGCGCGATTATTTGTGGCGATGGAGAACTAGGAGAAGGTGAACAATGTGAAAGTGCAAGCGATTGTCCCCCAGCAACAGGAGGGTACAAGGCAACATGTGTAAGTTGTCAATGCGAGTATATTCCTCCACCAACAACAGGAGGCGGATTCTAAACATGAAAAAACTCTCGCTACTATTAGTGCTCCTACTGCTCCTGATAGCCTCATGTAAGATTGGATCAAAGGAAGAAATCCATATGCAAATCCCAACATGGGACCAAGTAAAAACAGTCAACGTCCCATCTCCAGCATGGCGGCAGAAATTTGCGACGCCAGATGGCTGTACGCTCGTGGTAAAACAAGAGAAAGACGCCCTTGAAGAATATGTTGCAAATAAAAAAAGATACCTCAGCACAGCAAAACAAGACGTGTGGGTGATCATGAAACAAGAAAAAGAAAAGGAGTTTTTCCTCGAGTACGAATTTGAAGACGCACATAACAGAAAGTTACCCCGCGTCGTCGTATTCAACAAAGCGATTGAGTGTGTATCGACAACCTATGCAGCAGAGTTTTATTGCGCGCTCGATGCGGCGAAACAATATATAGGTACGATTGAAGAGTCTTTAGACTCATTGAAGTGCACATAGAAAGGTAATTAAAGAAGAAAATAAAGGAAAGAGAAAATGAAAAAGAGCGATACATCAACATTTTTCTGGGTTGTACTTATTTTAGTATTGGCTGTTGCAGCGACGTATGTCGGTAACCAAAACAGACAACAACAAGTAACAGGATTCCAAGTCGCTGGAGGAGATGATAATTGTTGCAGCTGCCCTGCAGATAAAACAATTACGCAGGAAGGAGAAGGGTCGGGAACGACATTGGAAGCCGGATTAAAAGCCTGTTGTGCAGATGCAGGGAGTAAAAAGACCGATTCAACAGGAGCATGTGCAGCGTATTGTATAAGCCCTCCAGATGGATGTGGGTGCTGTAAACCAACGGATGAAGGATCGACAGAAAAAGCATGCGCAATGACAAAGATCAATGATGTTGGCATGGATGATCTCACGATAGATTTCGATAAAGGAACGATCACGCAGAAAAGCACGGGAAAAGAAATAGCAAAAACAGACACCGGTAAAAAAAAGATAAATTGTAATCTAGAATTTAAGTGTGGATGCGAATGTGACTGTGAAGAGCGACTAAAACAACAGACGAGAAGAGATTAACATGAATGCCTGGTTAAAAAAAGCAGGGTTGTTATTGGTGATTATTAGTCTTGCAGTGGGACTCCTAAGCAGCGAAATAAACGCGCAAACAAAGCAACCACCAAACAAATCAGACCCTAGCTGTCCTGCAACAAAAGAAACATGCGGAGAAGGAAGCGGTTCAAGTACGACGAAGATCAAGAATGCTTGTGCTGATGCAAAGAGAGAAGCAAGGGAACAATGTGAAGGGAAAAACCCGACAAAATCGGAATGCCAGCGATACTGCGAAGCTGGAGACTGTGAAGTAAAATCGATTAAATGTGATAAATGTTCGCTCGTGTCGATAGGGTACGACACAGATGAGAAACAATTTGTCTGCACGTACAAATGTTGTGGTAATTGCAGTTGTAAGGGCGGGAAGAAAAAAACAAGCAAGTCGTCGTCAGAACAAGAAATGCGTTATTCTCCATGGCAAGGATACATCGAACGCGTAAGAAACTATTTTTCTAGACTAGCCTAACCAATTTAACGGTAAGAAAAAGAAACAGTAACAATATCATCAACCGGTGTTTCAGTATAAAAGCTGAGAATATCTGGAGCAAAGGTAAAGCGGCCATGAGGTGAAAGGTCTAAAGAAACAGGGCCGGTAGTTTTACCAACGCGGACCATAGCAAGAGGATCTCGACGGTTGTCGGGATTGACTATATGACTGACCATATCGCTATATGTGTACACGCCAAGAACTAAATTATTAGGAGATTCATAAAAAAAACCATCGCGATCGAAGTAAAGACCAACATAAAGATTAGCATCGAGAAACGATTTTCCCGTGGTTCGACAGGATGGCAAAACTCCTTTTCGCGAGATCTGAAAAGTGATTGCAGATGGGTCTAGTGAAGGAGAAGACGCTGGAGAATGTGAAGATGAAACACAGGAAGGAAGTACGGAAAGGGCACCAATAAGAGTGCCTCGAACAAGGGTATCAAGTGAGTTTCCCATAGTCATTTAATATATATCCTGTAGTATATAAATTTTTTTGTTTGATATTATAAAGACTAAACATGAAAAAGTTTACCGAAACCTTTATATACAATTTAAACCACTAAGTAGTAGAAAATTTGGGGCAAACGATGAAAACACTCAAGAGTCTCATTATTGCAGCAATAGTGTTGATTCTTTCACTGCAAATGACCGTTGCAGATGAACCTCTGGTTACCTTGGCATCAGGAAGAACACTGACTGCTGAAAATGCGCTCACATTCACAGAAAACGAGCTAACAGGCGCGCATATCCAAGAGATCCCGCCAGAGTATTATATAATCTACATCGGCAAACCAATCACAAAAGAACTACGTGAACGACTTCTGCAGACAAGCTATATTGAAGGGTATCTCTACCCCTATGCATTTATTATCAAAGCAATACCGTCCACGATCCTTGAACTAAAAAACGAAGGAATCGTGCAGTTTGCCTGGTTATACAACAGCGAGTATATCATTGAAAAGTATCTGCTCGCAAAAGAGTCATCTCAACCTGCAACCATCGCACTCTTTGATTCCGCAGACAGACAAAGTATTCTTCAAAAACTCGGAGAAGTTCAAGTAGATATAGTAGATATAAAAGATCTGCAAAGCAATACGCTCCAAGTTATTGCGGCGCCTACGCAACTAAAAGAAATAGCGAAAATTTCAGGGATTGAGTGGATTGAACAACCAGATGAATTTGAAATTGTCAATGACAACACAACAGATACGTTAAATGTCGATCTCGTTCGAAAAAAGTTCGGACTATATGGTGAAGGACAGATTGTTGCGATTGCCGATACAGGCCTCGATATCGGGGCAATTAATAGCAGCATGCATCATGATTATTGGAATCTCGACAACAATGGGCAATTTGTCAGTCGCGTTTTGAATCTCACGGATTTTGTGCCACCAAGCACAGGACTATCACACAGTTCAAACGACGTACAGGGCCACGGCACCCATGTCACGGGAACCTTTTTAGGTTCAGGATTCCTCTCAGGCAGTGATCCTACGGCAAATAACTATACGGGATCATTTGCAGGAATGGCACCAAAAGCCCAGGTAATTTTTGGCGCATTTGGTTTCGATGATTGGAAATCACTTTCGCTTTTTGTCTCTGGTTCAGGAAATATTTCTTATTTCTATGGGTATTTCTACCCTCAAAATCCAAAAATAATGTCAAACAGTTGGGGATGCATACCAACATCCTGTCCAAACTCACCCTATAAACTCTCTTCACAGTCTACTGATGCCTATATCAACGCGCACAAAGATTTTGTCGTCGTCTACGCAGCAGGAAACTTCGCAGCGAATAACACCGTCAAGCCGCCAGGCAATGCAAAAAATACTATTAGTGTTGGTGCAGCAAACGGCTCAGTCGTTGCTTCATTCTCCAGCAGAGGACCAACAGATGACGGCCGTATTAAACCAGATCTCATCGCACCAGGAACATCGTTAACTTCAACGAGATCGCAGGTAGGCAAAGGCACCTGCTCGAGTGCAGATCCACGAAATGGAAACTACTCCATCTGTACTGGAACAAGCATGGCCACACCAGCGCTTGCGGGATTAGCAACGCTCGTTCGCGAATATTATCAGAAAAAGGCAAATCACAACACGCCGTCAGCAGCTTTAATCAAAGCAACGCTGATCAATGGAGCAAAAAAGAAAAGCTACAAGTGGATGGACCCGGAGTCAGGATGGGGTTTCGCCGATATTGCAAATGCGCTACCGCACAAACGGATAGGACTATACTTTGTCGACGATCCAACAATTCAGTTAAATACGGGAGAAAACTACACGACAAAGTTTAACCGTGTCAACACCAGCGAACCAGTCACCGTCACGTTAGTCTGGACAGATTACTCAGGACAAGTTGGTGCAAGCCGAGAGCTCGTCTCTGACCTCGACCTTGTCGTTACAGGAAGTGACGGCTCAGTGTACAATGGAAACGACTTCGAGGGAAACCGCAGTGACCAGGTTGACAGCATCAACAACGTTGAAAAAGTGCGCATAGCTAATCCAAAAGCAGCAAATTATACAATTAAAGTCAAAGCAACAAACACGCCAATGGGCTCACAGGACTTCGCGCTCGTCTACAGCTACAGGATAGACACGACAGGTTTGAATAAAAAGTGTATGAATCCTCCGTGTTAAGAATGCACGACGTTCTATAACGTCTTTTTTCAACCAGAAGGCTTAAATAGAAGAACGTCCTAAAAATATATACTTCATATAGTATATATGGAGATCGACCACATGAATCAGATTCAATGCGCAGGATGTGGGGCTATTTTCACCTCGGAGACACAGGAAATTCCATCGTGCTTGCAGTGCAACTGTGAAACCAAGGCGTTTACGGTCCTTCCAAACTAAAGAAGCAAGAGAAGATAGCCAAGAAGGCATCCGCCTGCTAAGAATGGCATGGCAGGATAAAACGTATTCTTACGAGCATACAGTAACAAGCCAAGCAACGACAAGCTGGAGCACAAGACAACAACAAGGCTCATCCAGCCAAACGTCTTCAAGGCAGCGCCGGCAAAAAAGAGCGGAAAGCCGATGTCGCCGCCGCCTAACACGGCAAACTTCGATTTTCCATACGGCACCATCAAGCCAGAAAATAATTTTAATTTCGTCTGAACCTGCGCCAGGTGAACCATATGTTTTGTCTTCCAGACGGCAATCGCATCATAAATGGCCACTAAGACTAAGAGAACCGTCGCACTCCAGACGCTTAACACAGGCACAAACACCGACGCCAAACCCCCATATAAAAACAATTCAGTGATATTATGAATGGTCATGTTCTTTCGAACCACTTTTAAGAATGCTAAGACGAAACCAAGCGCTAGAGCAATCGCCTCGCCAAAAAACACCTTAA
>CAYJLN010000002.1:0-31488 GCA_964371275.1 Candidatus Woesearchaeota archaeon | reverse complement strand
TTCAGATTGAGGGCTGTAACTCGCCCTCATGACGCTGGAATTCCTAGTAATCGCTCGTCAACAGCGAGCGGTGAATACGTCCCTGTGCTTTGTACACACTGCCCGTCAAACCAACCAAGCAGGGCTAAAGTGAGGTGCATTCTTCGGAGTGCAACGAACTTTTGTTCAGTGAGGTGGGTTAAGTCGTCACAAGGTATCTGTAGGGGAACCTGCGGATGGATCACCTCCTATTTTCACTTCTATGATTACATGTCCTTACTACTCATACTTGGTTTCCATGAATCTTCATGGAGCTCACCAGCATCGTGATGGGCTCGTAGCTCAGTCTGGTAGAGCACCTGCCCTGCAAGCAGGGGGCCTCGGGTTCAAATCCCGACGAGTCCACTTATTGTTATGCAGGCAGTTCACTCATTTCATATTCGTACTTTGTACCACTTTGGTCAATGCAGCTCTGAAGATGTAGCGCTCTTCTGGGCGAAGGATGAATCATTTCATGTTCATCGTGCATAGGTGAAGTAGATTCCCAAAGCCTGTTAGGTGGATGACTCGGCTCAAGAGCAGACGAAGGGCGCGGCAAGCTGCGATATGCTGTGGCGAGGCGCATGCAGCCATTGAACCACAGATTCCTGAATCTGACTTCAGAGCTCATCTGAGCTGACCAGTGATGGTCTGGCACCCGGGAAATTGAAACGTCTTAGTACCCGGAGGAAAAGAAATCAAGGCGAGATACTGCTAGTAACAGCGAGCGAACGCAGTACAAGGCAAACTGAATCCTCTCTTGAAAGAGAGCGGAGATGTAGTGTTATGGACTCACTTTTAGCCTTCGCCAACGATTCGAAGTTGCCTGGAACGGCATACCACAGAGGGTGATAGTCCCGTAGAAGAAGTTGTGCATGGTGTGTGAGTCTCCTGAGTAGAGTCTCTTGGCATTGAGGCTCGAACATGGGGGCCATTAACCTCCAACCTTAAATACATCTTGAGGCCGATAGAGTACAGTACCGTGAGGGAACGTTGAAAAGTACTCGTGACAGAGAGTTAACAGATCCTGAAATCTAACAGGTTTATTGAGATACGGCTCGTAACAGAGTTGTATCGTACGTTTTGAATAAAGGGCCGGGGAGTGTATCTTTGTGGCGAGATTAAACACTTACAGTGTGTAATCGAAGGGAAACCAATCGTCCGCAGTTTACGAGGGACACGGTACGAAAGTGCCGCAGTCACAGGGATACAACCCGAAACTAGACGATCTAACCTAGGGCAGGATGAAACAGAACCCAAAGTTCTGTGGAGGTCCGAAGCGGTTCTACGTGCATGTGTTCGTCAGATCCTTGGTTAGGGGTGAAAAGCCAATCGAGTCTAGTTATAGCTGGTTCCTGCCGAAATTGGCTTCAGTCAAGTCTCGGTGGAGATGGCTTACGAGGTAGAGCGACGGATTTGGGGGTAAGGGAGGGAAACTTCTCGCCTCCTTGTCCAACTCCGAATGCGTAAGTATCGTAGAAGCCGGGAATGAGGGGTACTGGGGTAAGCTTGTACTCCGATGGGGGAACAACCCTTTCTTGAGCTAAGGTCCCAAACTATATACTGAGTGTGAACGGCTAAAAGGCGTGTGTCACCAGAGACAGCGGGGAGGTTCGCTTAGAAGCAGCAATCCTCTAAAGATAGCGTAATAGCTCACCCGTCAAGGTGATATGCCCTGAAGATGGACGGGGCTAAGTATATGACCGATACTCAAGATCCGTGTCAAACACGGTTATGGTAGGCAGGCATTCTCGTTGGGTAGAAGCGTTCTCGTAAGAGTCCGTGGACCGATGAGTAAAGCGAATCCCGGTGGAAGTAGGATCTAAATGCTGTGAGAATCAGCAATACCGTAAGCGCCAGGGTTTCTTAGCACTGTCGATCAACTAAGAGTAAGTTGCGCCTAACTGAACTCCTAAGTGGACGTTCGGGAAAGGGAGAAAGGTTAAGATTCCTTTACTTATAGTGTACATGCGGCAACGCACGTCTAATTTCTGACGCCTTGGGCTAGATGGCCCTTCACTGTCGTGAAGGTTAACGAGCATACATCGGGGGAGTATCTTTATGATGAGATCCTGATGAAAGCTCGGAATAGCACTCCTTGTGGGTGTGTCGTTGATGCCTGGGTCCCGTGAAAAAGGAATTGGAATGGATCACTGTAACGTATACCTAGAACCAGCACTGGTGTCGCTGGGTGAGAAGCCCAAGGTATGAAGGTATAATCTAGTTTAGGGAAATCGACAAATTGGTCCCGTGTCTTCGGTATAAGGGATCCCTGCGATCGTGTGTGCATACATGCGACCACAGGGGGCACTGACTAGGGATTCCCGACTGTTTAACAAAAACATAGCGTTTCGCAAGCTCGCAAGGGTGTGTATGGAACGCCATGTCTGCCCAATGCTCGTATCTCAAACTCCTTTTCAAGGGAGCTAAGGACGGGTGAATGGCGGGAATAACTATGATTCTCTTAAGGTAAGTCATGTTGCCTTAGTAAAATCTGGCTATATGCTGGAAATTCTTGATGACACACAGTAGACCTTTTGTGCGGCAACGCACTGTAAGTTCTGACAATCTGTTGTGGAAAGATCATCAGCAGGAAAGATTTCTCGATGAGAAAAATCCTCAGAGACTATACGCCAGAATACCGAAATGCAGGTATAAGATATAGTCCGACCCTGTTAGTGATAGCAGGAGACATTCAGAAATGAATGTCCGCCTTTACTTTTTAAGTGAAGGTCAATTAAGTAACAGACGTGAGCGTAATACCTTGCCGATTGAATGTCGGCTTGCATGAATGGCATAACGAGGTCTCCATTGTCCCAAGCTAGAAGCCTCCGAATTTCCCGTTCTGGTGTGAAGGCCAGAGTATTCCAGTGGGAAGCGAAGACCCCGTAGAACTTTACTGTAGCTTGTTGCTGCGGTGTAAAATGCGGTGTGTAGCGTAGGTGGTAGCCGTTCGACGGCTCGCTCGTCAGGGTGAGTCTAGGCACCAATGAAACACCACTCTCCGCATTTTATGCTGCTTACTTGATGTACTTCAAGGACACCGACTGGCGGACAGTTTCGCTGGGGCGGCAGCCCGCTGAAAAGGTATCAGCGGGGCCCTATGGTGAGCTCATCCCGTTTAGAAATCGGGAGTGGAGCGTAAGAGCATAAGCTCGCCTGACTGATTGCTTGAAATTGCGGTAATCAGAGACGAAAGTCTGGTCTAGCGAACCTCTATGTCCTTCTTAATGAGGGCTAGAGATGGCAGAAAAGCTATCTCGGGGATAACTGAGTCGTAGCGCCTAAGAGCTCAAATCGACGGCGCTGTTTGCTACTTCGATGTCGGCTCATCGCATCCTGGGCGTGTAGAAGCGCCCAAGGGTACGGGTGTTCACCGGTTAAAGCGGTTCGTGAGCTGGGTTAAAATGTGGTCGTGAGCTGGGTACATGTAGCAACCTTTATAAGGACATTATTCTTGTAATGTCTGTCTATGTACACAGTTCGCGAGATTCAGCAAAGCTTTCCGAAGGAAAGAGAGACTTATTTGATCCATTACGCAGATCTATTACCAGAAGATACGAGAGTTAATAGTCAAGAGCGATTTCCTCTCTGAGTTATGGACAAGTCTACAATCGATAATTCCAGTAGGAGAACTTTCTTCATTAAGACATCTTCTTTCTGATACATTTTATCAATCTGTCAGAAATTTTGATTTTCTCATTGAAGGAAAAAGAACCCCTACCCTTGGATTTTTACGATTGTTATGCGACTTGATGGCAAGATACGGGCGCTCTGTGAATTTGCAAGATGTCCTTGCTAGTTCGAGAGTTAAATTTGGTGAAGGCGGTAATGCGGCATCAGCTCATTTACCAACTTTATTATCACCCCAACTCGTTTATCTTGTTGGAGCCATTAGAGATGGAACATTGGCTCGTTCAGGAAAATATGAGATTAGTATCTCTCAAAGTACTGATGATTGGTTGAAGACTTTAAAATATCTTATTTGCGATATATTCCAACCATCAAATGAGCCAGCGATTAGGAATAATCGCGTTACTCTTAGTAATCGTCCAATATTTGAGTATCTTCATCGTGTTTTTGATATTCCTATTGGTAAAAAAGGCCAGTGGGGCACACCAAGAATAATTAAAAACGCCCCACTTAGTCTACAAAAATATTATCTTCGTGGTTTTTATGACGCTGATGGATTATCTTATAAATTGGGATTTTGTCAAGTCAATAAAGAAGCGATCTTGTTTGCTAAAAAAACATTAGGTCGTTTCGGTATCAAGACTGGGCAATTATCTGCGAGAAAAGGAAAATATCAGATTCTTTATTCTTTTAATACCTCGACAAGATCTCATACGGATTTCATTCGGATCATAGGGTCTCTCAATCCTTCGAAGCAAAGGCTGTTTCTCCCACATAACATAACGTCGTGAGACAGTTTGTATGATATCTACTGGAAGTGCAAACCTCTGAGAGGAAGGATGTCGTAGTACGAGAGGAACCGACATTCGATGCCTCTGGTGCATCGGTTGTCTGACAAGGCAGGCCGAGCAGCTACGCATTTTGAGATAAGAGCTGAAAGCATCTAAGCTCGAAACTCGCCTCGATACGAGAGGGAGAATACTCCCAAAACAGGAGTTTGATAGGGATGGGGTGTACGCACCAAGGCAACGAGGTGTTCAGCCTGCATCTACTAACCGTTCGTTAGAATTTACTTCACCTTGTACGTTTTTTCTTATTTTCTTTAAACGCTACTTTTTTAAATACACAATTTTCTATTTCTATAGTAGGAACCACGCCTCCTGTCGGACAGAATGTCTGAGGAAAGTCCGTCCACCAAACAACGTCACTCTCAGATGAGAGCTCAGGAAACTGAGGGCAACTGCTCAGAAACGATACGGCCTTTCAATGGCGATGAGGCTTACACCAGCGATGGTGTTCTTGTTGAGATGACAAGAGAAGCGTTTCGCGAGAAGCGTGAGATAACAAGCCGAGCTGAGTGAAAGGATGCGGTGAAACGGCACGTCCTGACGGGTGCAAGTCCTTTTGGACGCTGAGTTTAATGGAGGCCTGTTCATTCCTGTACAGGAGAACAGACACAAGACGGCTTATGGGTTCCTACACTTTTTTCTTAAGAAAGATTTTTAAAGTGTGTTTTTTATTCATTAATCATGGCAAACAATCGTATTTCTATGCCTCAAAGCGGCGGCGGATTAGTTCGGTATTCTGATGATTACAAGAGTGCCATCGCGCTCTCGCCACAGTCAGTTATTGTCATGATTATCTTTGTGATTGTGATTGAGGCATTCTTGCACACGAAAGGATTTGGGCTGTTCTAAACAATATTGGCGGATAACACTTTGCTGTCTGGGCTTAAGATGCTGACTTTGTCATCCTTGCTTCGTAATCCTCGAAATATTCGTTGCAGAAATTCCCGGTGTGCCTTATCAAAATAAAATTCCATGAACTTGTCGGGGCTTGAATCTTTCAAAATTCTCCAGAACAACGAATCCATGCTGGGATAGGGATATTTCGTGAAGATAATACTTTTGCAGGTATCTCCAGGAAGATCCACGCCGCGGGAGCATTTTGTCGAGTACAAGACTTCCAGTTCCTTGTTTTTGAATCTTTGCAATAATTCTCCTGTTTTGTAGCGTTCTTGCTGTTCATAAAAACGTTCGCGTGAAATGATACCGAGATGATATTTTTCTTTTTCTTCTTCTGTTGGCAGATCGGAGAAACTGTTGACATGGACAAGAAAGGGTTTTTCAGCTAATTCGATGCATTTTTGCAAGGCGCGCAGATAGTCTTCCCGTGTTACTTTTCCTGCTGCGAATTCCTTGTATCTGAAGTTTCGCTCTGCATTTGTTCGCACTTTCTTGATTATTCCGGGAAGCTGCGTCTCTGCATCAACAAAAATAAAGTCTTTAATACCAAAAATATTGCGAAGCACGTCTGGGGAATGCAAGGTTCCCGACATCATCACAAACACCTTATTTTTTTCCAGCAGCTCATTAAATCGCCGTTCGAGGTTGATGTTCACTATTTTAATGAGAATATGCGCCTTTATGGTCCGGGAGAAATTAATGTAGGTGCTCTCGAACATCCCTTCAAAGCTTTTTGCAATGCCGATATACCGCTCAAGTTCTTCGTCTTCTGCAAGAAAGTCGTTTGCGATCAGTAACGCGATGAGCTCGAAGAAGGGAGTGTCTTTTATTTTAATGATCTCGCTATTGTCGATGCACTCTTTCAGCCATTTTGCTTCCATGGTCGTAAGAATAAGGTCTTTGAGCTCCTGCAGGACTTCTTTCGTCTTGTCCTCCCCTTCTTTTTTCCTTTCCTTTGTCGTTAACGTTTCCTCAACATGATGCAAGAGGTGGTGCAGGTTGATGCGTTTTTCATTCCCCAGATTATCAAGAAATTCATCGCATTCGTCAATAATTTCGACTTCAGTTTCTGGTTTTCGATCCATGGCATTTTCGAGTTCATACTTCTTTGAGTTGTAGACTATAATATCTGAGGTGATGTAGGACATAAACTGCGCGTAATAGGAGCATCCTGGCTTTCTCTTGTAGTAGATGTGCCGTTTATTTCGCAGCCCTTTGTATTCATACGGCTGCGCATCATCAAATTCGTAGGTTTGGGACCAGTCTTTTCCCACGACAGGAGACCAGTAGGGGCAGGCAGCTGCTACCGAGAACCTCTTGACGTCTTCTACGCCCTTGAAATCATCCTCCTTGACGAATGGATTTTCTTTTAGATAGAGCCTGATCAAATCAACATTTTCCTTTGAGATTTTAATGTGGCATGGTAAGAATTTATCATCTGCGTTGCAGGACGTATTATAGAGGCAGGCATGGTTGTTTCTTCCGGTGAGGACGGTAATTTTTACCTGATCGCCGTCTTTTTTCCTGAGATAGAATTTTTTTGTGTAATCCTGCTCGTACTGCTGCTGCAAGTATTTTACAGGAACAACAACTGATGCTTTTCCCATTTCTTTTGCGATATTTAACGCAATGGCAGACTTTCCTGAACCACAGACACCTTTAATGAAAATAACTTTATGTCCTTCTTGTATTTTCTGCACCACCTCATTGACGACATCTTCCTGCGTTTTTTTATTTGAGAAGGTCAGCGGTGCGAGTTCTTTGTGTTCTTGATTATAGAGGGACCAGGCCATACCCCCCTTTCCTTTCTTTTTCTTTTAAGGCTTTTGTTTGGGTTAGAACAGCGATCGTGGATCAAGTACTGCGCGGCATAACCTTTTTGACCCCATAGGTACTCCAAGATCTGGTACGTATGTGGAAGGAACTTGTATGTGCCCACAAACACATTCTGTCTGCTGTTCTCGATTTTTTCTGATAACAAAAGCGAGTGAACACGACTGTCTCTCTGAGGGAAGGTTTTTGATCCCTCGTCGCTCAAAGTTTACTTCCACATACCCTCTTCCTTCAGCAAAGAGCCTTCCTAATCTTCCTCTTACTTTTCGGACTATTCCGCCCTCTTTTCGTATCTGCCGCGCAAAAAACTTTTCCCATCTCTCTCTCGGATCTTCAGCACCATAGTCTTTTTCTATTGTTATTTGATCAATGAGTGGTTCGTGAACTGCTTCGTCTAGAAAAGTTACTGGATCGGTATAGCGTATGGTTCCTTCGAGTAGACGATATGTCGTCTCTGGCAGCTTTTGAAATGGCACACGTATCCTCATTTTTTGTGTGTAATCTAGATACGTATGAAATGCGACTTCTCTGCCAATTACTATACATTTTAAGTCCATGTTTTACGGTCGAAATCGTTCTGGCCGAATAACGGCGCGGTAATCTTTCTTCAGTGCCCATATCTTTTCTGTATCGACAAGTGTATGATCAATTTCTCTTAGATCTATCGTTCCACAAAATAAAACAGGTTTTCCTTGTTGCTCGCCTTGGAACAACGCAAATTTTGATCCTCTGTATGTTGCGTCAACTTGTTGCGTTTTCAATTCGAGATAGGCGTCTGGATCGTCCATACACACTGCAAGATCGTCCAAGAATTCTTGCTTGTTCCTGTGGTATGTTCGCACACACCGCGCAAACACTTTTTTCCATTGCGTTGGTGTGCTTTCTGTTCCTCGTCGTGTTCTGATTGAAATCTCATCAATGCGCGATATTCTATGAATCTCCTCAAGAAGCTGCCCAGGACTTTCGTAAACTGCTGTCTCCCCAATCATACAATACTGATACCACGGAGCTGGATTGGTTCTTGTTGCTCTTCCTTCAAGTCGGCTCAAGATCTGTTCATATTCCCAAATAGGGATGACTCGTTCTAACTGTATACTTCGTATATTCCCCCCCATACGAAGGCTCGCTACGAATACCTTTTTAAAGCTTTTCCTTCTTCTGTGCGTATGCTTCCCGGCATTAATCCCAAACAGATGGAAAAAGTCATGAAACGCATGGGGATTAAGCAGGAAGAGATTGATGCTCTCGAAGTTATCATCAAATGCAAGGACAAAGACCTTATTATTAGAAATCCGCAGGTTTCTCGGATTAATATGATGGGACAGCAAAGTCTTCAAATAACAGGAGACATTGAGGAAGCTGCCCCGTTTACTGACGAGGATGTGAAGATGGTTGCGAAACAAGCTGGCGTTTCTGAGGAAAAGGCGCGAGCTGTACTTACCAAGACTAAAGGCGACTTGGCGGAAGCCATTGTTTCTTTACAAGCGTAATTGTCGTATGTCTTCACCACCGCTTATTCTGACACGCAAAGAAGCAGAACAGATTCTTCATTCTGCAATGTCTTCTGTTTCCGTTTCTCTCGATCTTGGTTGTACAACCTCTTCCGTCACTGTTCATACCGATGCATTTCATATTGCTGATCATCATATTCCGTTATCTGCGTTGAAAAAAGTGAACGATCACACGTGCTATCTTCTTCAGGAAAATAAACTCATTCCTATTGCTGTCTATTCTGAGGAAACAAGACTGTACTATAAACTCGTTCCTACGACTGACTGGCCAACAATTACATTATCTTCAACACCCATGCACCGCCATACAACGACGTCTCCGTATCACGATACCCAATTAAAAATCAAGGAGATTTCTCCTGTTACTGGTCGTGTTCTTGACACATGCTGTGGTTTGGGATACACCGTAATTCTTGCTTCTGAACACGCGACACACGTCGATACTTTTGAACGGGATCCTTCTGTTCTTGCGATTGCTCAATTGAATCCGTATTCGCAGCCTGTGTTTGCCTCCAGTACTATCAAACTTCACGAACAAGATGTGTTTTCTGCGCTTGGTGAATTTCCTGCTGCGACGTTTGACCGGATTATCCACGATCCACCGACCTTTGCTCGCTCTCCTGAACTGTATTCTCTCGAGTTCCATCGTGAGCTCTACCGCGTCTTGAAACCGAAAGGAATTCTCTACCATTATTGCCCGCATCCCCAAAAAACCAAAGGAAAACAATTGTATCCTCGGCTATTACGCCAATTGCGCGATTCTGGCTTCCAGTCAGCCATTTATCACGATTTTTCCTCTGGCATCCGCGCCGTTAAGCAGTAATTACCTATTTTTGCCCTTTTTAAGAAACGTTTTTATAGTAGCATGCCCTCCAGATTTCACCTTGATCATATGCATGACGCAGAGGGTTTTTCCCTTCTATGGAACAATTTCGACAACTAGTGGCGGAGGCAACGAAAGCTTTTGATGCTGCTGACCATCTCGCCTATGTTACATATCCTGTCGTGAACGATGCCAAGGTGTTGGGGCTTATTGCGGATCAGTTGTATACTGCTTCACGCAAAGGAATGGACGCTTTACTTCATTATGATTCGCTGTATAAACGGATATCGCTGCCGCCCCAGGATTTACGCTCTCGATTTGATATTTTTCGCCAGTCTGTTGCCAAGCGCTATGCCGTATCATCAGACGAGTTACTTGCTATGATGGACCTTCTTGAACTTCATGAAAAACGGCAGCAGAGCACTATTGAATTTAAGCGCCGGAGTGCCTTTGTGATCGCGTCTCCAGAGTACCGGCTTCGCACGTTGACGCTTGAGAAGGTTAAGAGGTATATCTCGCATGTTAAAAAATTTATCCATACCATACAAGGAGTTCTCGAAACCAGTGACCGACGATTCGCATGAAGGCTCCCACGCGGAGCTGAAACGGGCAGACCATAGTATCTACATTAGCCTGAAATATACTAAAAGCGTTGATTTGATCAAAAGTATTGTGAAACGGCTGATTGGCGCATGCGACTGCGCCGTTCTTGAGCTGCTTCAGTATCTTCACGCCAAGAAAAAAATTCCTTCTATTCCTGCCTCATCGAAGCTCCGTTCTGATCTTGTTCTGAAAAAATGCCCCCAGTTTAAAGAAGCACTTGATTTTATCGCCTACATGAGAGAAATTGATCGCGCTATCTATACAAAAAAAGAGGAATATAAGAAAAATGTTGCTTTAATCGTGATGGTGAAACAACAGAAAGTTGAGGTTGATATTGAGCGATTGAAGAGCTTCTATCAAAAAACATATCTTTTTGTCGAGGCTGCTCATTCTCTTATCGGTGGCACATGAGAGTCGAGGCTGTTTGTGCGATTTGTGATGCGGAATTAGCGACTTTTCAATGCACAAATTGCGGCCAGTTAGTCTGTTCTCGCTGCGGCAAGGGGTCGCTGTGCAAAGAATGCCGAAAGAGCGTTCTTTAGGGATTTTCTTAAAGGAAATCTTTATATAGATTTATCCGCCTTCTATTCTCATCAAAAGAGGTTGTTATGAGTCTCATTGCTTCTGTTTCCAGCAGTAAAGGCGGATCTGGAAAATCGACGACATCCATGAATTTAGGGGTGTGTCTTTCTAAGTTAGGGCGTGATGTGACGGTTATTGATGCTAATTTAAGCACTCCTTACCTCAGTATGTATTTAGGTGCGCCCCATGTTCCCGTTACCTTGCATGATGTTCTCCAAGGGACTGCTACTATTCATGAGGCTGTGTATCAGCACCGCTCTGGCGTCAAGATTATTCCTGGTAGTTTATCGATGAAAAACGTGGAAAAATGCAATCTTGATGATTTACAGCATCATCTTCCTCGCTTGAAATCTGAAGTCATTTTACTTGATGGCGCACCTGGTCTTGATCGAGAAGCGCGATCTGCGATTAAATTAGCAGATGAGACTTTAGTGATTACAACACCTGAACTGCCAAGCGTTGCTCAGTCTTTGAAAACAATTCGCGTTGCGAAAGACTACGATAAGATTATCACAGGCGTAGTCCTGACGAGAGCCGGTCATGATCTTGATCTGAAGATTCATAACATTCAGACGATCTTAGAGCAGCCTATTGTTGGTGTCGTTCCTGAGGACCCCTATGTAAAGAAGGCCATGTTCAAACGAGAACCGGTGAGCTATGTGTACCCCCATGCGCCCTCATCTCAGGCATATGCAAAATTAGCACTCTATTTGACTGGGAAGGCAACTTCTCATGAAGACGTTGGCCATTTCTATCAATTCTTGAACTGGGCATTTGGGAAACGATAGCTTTTTATACTCAACGTCGCTTTTTTCTTCTATCATGACACGAGCTGATTGTCTTCATTGCTAAGGGACTTTTTCTTAGTGTGTCGTGTCAACAACAAAACTGTTCTAATCTACCTAGACAGAACAATGGTGACCGTGGTTTAATGGTAGAATTTGGGCCTGTGGCTTCATTTAGCAGACAGCCCGAGACGGGAGTTCGATTCTCCCCGGTCACCCTTTTTACTTAACCATGGAACTACAACGAGCGAAAGGAACACGGGACTTTTTACCAGATGAAAAAATCTTGCGCCAAGAGGTTGAAACTATTCTTCGAACCACTTTTGAACAGTATGGATTTTCCCCTGCAGATACTCCTATCTTAGAACGGTATGATGTGCTCTCTTCGAAATATGCTGGCGGTGCTGAAATCCTCAAAGAGACGTTTACTTTAAAAGATCAGGGTGACCGAGAGCTTGCGTTACGCTACGATCTTACCGTCCCTCTTGCTCGTGTCGTGGCGATGAATCCAACGATGAAAATGCCGTTCCGCCGCTATCAAATTGGCACGGTTTTCCGCGATGGACCGTTGAAAACTGGGCGCTATCGTGAATTTGTCCAGTGCGACGTTGATGTCATTGGCGCTTCTTCGCTGAAACAAGATGCAGAATTGCTCTGTTTGGCACAGGCAGCATTCCGTGCTCTTGCAATCCCCGTGATCATCCGCGTGAACAACCGCAAGATTCTTGATGCACTGCTTGATGCGTCATCTGTTCCTTCTGATCAACGAACGACCGTCATCCTCACTCTTGATAAATTAGAGAAGATTGGTCTTGACGCTGTCAAAAAAGAACTTGCTGACAAAGGCGTTGGAAAATCAGCGCTTGATTTTTTGGTGAAGGCGATTACTCTGAAAGGATCGAATGGCGATAAACTCGTTGCATTAAAGAAACTTTTGAAACAGCAAGAAGGATTAGAGGAATTGGAGCAGGTTCTTTCTCTCGCGCCACAGGTTACCTTTGAGGTTTCCCTTGCTCGCGGTCTCGCCTATTATACGGGGACAATCTTTGAAGTTTTTGCCGAGAATAATCCTATATCGAGCGCTATTGCTGCTGGTGGACGCTATGACCAGATGATTGGCAAGTTTAGAGGCACTGGTGATGTCCCTGCAGTTGGGCTTTCTTTTGGTCTTGACACGATTATGGACGCTCTTCTTACCTTGCGTAAAGAGACCAAGAAAACAGTGACACGCGTCTATGTGTTGCCTATCAAAACATTTGACGAGTCTTTCGCCTTTGCCCAGAAGCTTCGTGACGCTGGTATCCCGACAGAAATCGACATGCTTGACCGTAATGTGTCGAAGAATTTTGACTATGCAGACAGCATGGGGATTCCGTACGTGCTTATTATTGGCCCTGAAGAACTGAAGAAGAAGAAAGTGAAGCTTCGCGACATGAAAAGCGGGAAAGAAGAATTATTGGGCATTCAAGAGGCCATCAAGAAACTTACCAAGTAACTATTCTTATTTAAACGCAATGATCTGAAACCCGTGTTTTTCTATCTCTTCTTTCGGCCAGAACGGCGTATTTTTTGTTTTTCCTACATACGTGACTTGTTTTTCGACTTTCCTTCCCGTATACTCTTTTGTGTTTGGGTCCCATTCTCTGAGGACAAGAATATCGCCAGGATTACACGTGAAATCAGCTAATCGTAGCTCGTAGGTTTTCACGCCGTCAAGAATTTTCTGAAAGTACTCGGGCCAAATTTTCTTTTCTATTTTCATTTTTTTCGCTTGACAAGGTAATAATAAATCAATGCGCCCAGAATATTAGTAAAGATTAAGACGAGTATCCAGATGAGTTTCTCTGATTTATCTTTAAATGGCCTCATGAGGCAGTCAATAAGCATGACAATCCAGAAAACGCCGAGTGCTAGAGGGATGAGCATAAACAGCGCCATCGCTCCAATTCCTAATCCGAACCATCCAGACCACATCATGGTACTTTAATGTCAATCTCCCCAAATGCCCGCTCTTGCGATAAATCAACCTTCTGCTGCGCATCCAAATGGAGGAGCGGAATAAACGTGATAATTTTATCTTCCTTCTTTTCTGAATTGACGAGTTCGGAAAACGTCAGTTTCGATCTTGCGCTGAACATATTGACAATTTTTTCGTACAGGCCAGCAAGTAGTTTTGTGATGTCGATCGTTTTTTCAGGGATGACTGCCTCTGCAATGACTCGATCCATGGCGCGAATTTTTCTGTTTTCTTCGACATTCAATGCCTTTTCTAATGCTTCCATCAGATCGTTCAAGGTTAACTGTTTCTTTCGCTGCTGCGGCGTTTTGATTAATAGTTCTGGTGCGTCATACCTTATTTTTTGCTGTATCTCATAGTCTTGGTCTTCCAGCAAGTCTTCTTCCCGAGGGAACAACATGTTATCGAAGTCCATGAGATTCTCTTCGACGAGCTTGTTTGATTTTACTTTAAGCAGAATTGCTGATGCTAAGAGCACTTTTCCTGAGATAAAGAAATTATGCTCTTTCATTTTCTTTACTGTTTCAAGATAGCGTTTGGTCAAGACACTAATATCAATATTCCATGGGTTTAGCTGATCTGTTTTGACGAGTTCGTAGATCAAGCTCTGCCACGTGACTTCGTCCTTTTGCACTAATAGGTCGTATATTTGGTCCTGCATGGTCTTTCAGTCATTTCTTGCCTTGTTGCTATATATAGTTTTGGCTTGTTTGTGTTACTATTTTAAAATAGTTACAACCGAAACATTTATAAAGAAGTTCCACTCCAGATTTTTTATCACCTCTTTTTCCCCTGGAGGTCCGCTCTTCGGAGTCGACTTCCTCGGGTTATACTTGCTTTTTTCACCGATTAGAATTAAAGATCCTTCGCGCTAAATCTTCGATTTTTTTCCTATCTTGATAGTTTCCTGATAATTTTGGTTCTGCTGATTCTTCATTAGCAGTGACTGGCGCTGATGGTCGAATTTCTGCTTGCTTGACAATTGATTCTCGAACAGGTTCTTGTGTTGATATTTCCGGTTCTGGAGTCGGTTGTGGCATTGGTGGTTCAGGAATTATTACTGGTTCTGGTTGAATGACTGGTTGCGTCACTAATTCTGGTATTTGTTGGGGCTGGACTGGCGTTTCTTGCTGTGTCATTTGTTCTATTGGTGGTTCTTGAATGGTCGTTTGTCGTTCTTGTGGTTGCTGAGTTTGCACTGGTTGTGGTTGAGGATCTTGCTGGATCGGTACTGCTTTTTGTTGTGCTTCTTCTTCGAAGACTGCATCCCGTTTTATGACTGTTTGTGGTCGTAACGTACGACCAGGCATCGTCAGCTTAAGAAACAGATCTTCAACGTCCTTATCATTACCTCTTTTTTCAGGAATTGCTTACCACCTCAAATCTCAGAGAATATACTGTTTGATGCGTATTAATTATATTTAAATATTTCTATTTTTAAGATTATGATTTCTTATACGTTTGCTAAATAATCATAAATATTTCGAGGAGATTTCCTATCCGAAGAACATTCTAGTGAATACATGACCATCAATACAGCCATATTGGAAACGTGCCCCTGAAATTTTTCTTCATCAAGCCGGTCGATCAGAGGGGTTGCTTTTACTAGTTTTACCGCTAGACTTTTCGTTGCCCTGCCTATCTCTTTTTTACAGATATCTTTTCCAAATTTCGGAATTTAGGTTCTAATTCCCTTCTTTCTTTTTCGATTAGATCTTCGATAGGAACGCCTGACTCTGTGATGTATAGTAGTGCTTCCTTTGCCCATTTCCTAATGCTGGAGTCTGGTATAGCCATAAATATATACTTTAGACTATATATTATAAACTTTACTTTTTGTAGAGGCTACTTAGACTATTAAGGTTCTATTTCTTCATTTGGACAAAATGGCAGGTTCCGCAATAAAGCCTGTCCTTGTGGGCTGCTAAAAATATCCCTGGACCGCATTTTGGGCAGTTTTGGCCTCGTTCGAGCTTTTCTCCGGCAACTTTGTATTTCTTCCATCGTTCTGATGGTTTTTTATTTTTCACTTTTTTCTTTGCCATGGTTATTTCTTTGGTTCGGCAGCTGGCTGCTCGTCTTTTTTCACTTTTTTCTTTTTGTTGATTATTTCATACTTGTTTTTTGAGTCCTTCGTATCATAGACAAAGGCGGTTATTTTGCATCGCCCACCACCAAAACGCTGCTCGATTTTTTTAATGGAGATTGTATCCGGCGCTTTTTTTGTTGCGTCACTCACCATTTTAAGGACGTCTTCGTGTTTTGGCGTGCTTTTTCCCGCATTATCGTATTCAAAGACAATCTCTTTTCTGTTCACCAGTTCGTTCTTTTTCTCGCGAAAGATTTCCATCATCATTTTACCTTAATGGCATATTCTCCTT
Source organism: Candidatus Woesearchaeota archaeon (assembly GCA_964371275.1). Classification (GTDB taxonomy): domain Archaea; phylum Nanobdellota; class Nanobdellia; order SCGC-AAA011-G17; family UBA489; genus CAYJLN01. The sequence continues at coordinate 15,557 of CAYJLN010000002.1, read as the reverse complement.
TTTCAGCGATTCCCATATTTTTTGCGATGATTGATTTTTGAGGATCAGCTATATAGACTCTGCCTTTCCAGTTTTCACTAAACTGGTTTCCTTTACAGATGGGACAGGCTGTTCCTTCAACAAATATTTTGCACTTTTTACAGACCTTTTTCATTTCTTCTCTTCCTTTGATTTGCTCTCTTTTGTTTCTTTCGGTTTTACTTTCACTGCTTCTTTCAGCCATTCTTCTTTTCCTAAGGCTGGCTGTCTCATCGTGAGACCTATCTTTGGGTTTGCCATATCTTTGTAGCTTATTGCAATAATACGTGCCTTACAGACATCTCCGACTTTGACGGAACGCTTTGATTCTTTTCCTGTTAATGTGTTGCTTTTTGAGAAGCTGACATAATCATCCATCGTCTGGCTGATGTGGATCATGCCGTCTAAAGGCCCCATTTCTAAAAATGCTCCGAAATCAGAAATCTGGTTGATCTTTCCCACAACGACTTCTTGGAGCTCTGGCTTGAATACAATAATCTTGAATGTCGTGTCATAGTACGCTGCTCCGTCGCCCGGGATAATAATGCCTTCGCCGACTTTCACGACCTCAGTGACACCAATCACGACGCCTAAATCTTTTGAGATGAAGTTTTCAAAACGTGCTTTTAAAGATCCCCTGATGGATTTTTCCGTGTTTTCACTAAATGCCTTTGGCGGCACTCTCACGTGGCTTCTCGCTGTAATCTCGTAAAACATGATACCTCAATAGGTTAGGCACTCTGCTCGATATACCTCTTTTGACGGATAGTCAGGACGGGAATTCTCCTCTTTTTAAGCCTTTCTTTTAAGCCCCTGTCCTGGGTGGCTACCATGCAGTTTTCTGCAGGAAGAGAGGCGATTGCGGTGTCAACATTGTGTTCTGGTCGAGATGTGAGGATTGTTGGGTTGAGTTTTTCAAGAAGCTGCTCTGCTAGTTTTCCCTCTTTCTTGTTTTTGAGCTCATTTTTTGTTTTGTCGATAATAGCTATAGTGAATTGCTGGTCTATTGCATCTTGAAGAGCTTCTTTAATGTCAATTCTGTACTGAACACAGGTCAGAATAAAACTGGTATCGAGGACGATGGTGAGCATCTAGAAAACATTAACTCGTGATTTAAAAAGGATTTGTTTATTGTTTTTCGTTTTTGACACTCTTACGTCCACGTTCGTAGGCATACTAACGATGCCTCTAAAGATATACTTTTTACAGAGTCGTCAATTGTTATTGCTCCTTTAAGCTTTTTTGTGGGGACCATATTCTCAAAAAATTCCCGTTATTTATAAACTTTTCTTGCTTAACTACTCTTTAGAAAGAACTCTTATGCGAGAAAACAGATCTGAGAGTACCTACATACACGATTCCAAGAGAAACGTTTTTAAGACTTCAACATCTCTTCTTTTTATGGATACCATTACTCCTGAACGCCTGACGAAATACTTCAAGATTACGGAAGAAGCGCTTGATAAGGCAAAAAGCGCCCTTGAAAACGTGAATATTACGGAGACGACGCGAAAAGAATTTCTGGAGATGGTTGAGAATTACTTAAGTGATGCGAAGCATTTTTGTGACAAAGGAGACTTGGTGACTGCTTTTGCTGCTCTGAACTATGCGCATGGATGGCTTGATGCAGGAGCAACCATTGGCTTGTGGGACGTTGACGACAACCGCTTGTTTACTGTTGACGGATAAATAATTTTAAATAGTCCCGTCCTTTTCTTTTGGTATGCGTGTAGAGGTGTTAAGCTTAGGCGGGAGCCTTATCGTTCCCGATGATGTTCAGACGTCGTATTTACGACGTTTCAAAAAACTCATTTCTCGGTGTAAGGACCGGAAGTTTGTTATTGTGACTGGTGGCGGAAGTACGGCGAGAAAATATATGCGTGCTCTTGAATCAGAGGGAGTCTCGCAAAAAGAATATGCGATGGTTGGTGTTCGCATTGTCCGCTTTCATGCGCGGTTTATGGCGAAATTTTTCGGTTCACTAGCGAGCCAGCAGATTCCCAACTCTTTAGCCGATATTAAACGTCTATTAAAAACCCATCGTGTCGTTTTTGCTGGTGCACTCGCGTATCACGAATCTAATACGAGCGATGGAACTGCAGCTGAAATTGCCAATTATTTTAAAACGCGTTTTATTAACATGACGAACATTAAGGGGTTCTATGACAAAAATCCCCTGACGGAAAAAGATGCGCATTTTGTCCCTCACATGGGCTTGAAAGCGTTCTATGACCATGTGAGTACGATGGAATACAAGCCGGGCCAGCACTACGTCATTGACCAACGAGCGGTGAAGATCATCTATCTCCATAATGTGCCTACATATATTGTTGGTCCTGACCTGTCAAATTTATCACGATTACTGAAAGGACAGTCATTTATCGGGACAACTATTGACTAACCATGATCATTGCTGTTTCTGGAACGCCTGCGACGGGAAAGACTTTTATTGCCAAAATACTTGCGAAGAAATTGAAGGCAGACTATCTCGACCTTGCTGATTTTATTAAAAAATATCATCTTTCTTCAACATATGACCGCTCGCTTCAGACCTCTGTTGTTAACCTCCAGAAGCTGAACAAGGCAGTGCTTCCTGTAATGAAGCGCTATAAAAAAGAACGGAAGAACTTAGTTATTGATTCTCACCTGAGCCATTATTTGTCGCACCAGTACATTTCTTTATGCATTATTACAAAATGTAATCTTAAAGTCCTTCGTCGCCGCTTGAAACAGAGACATTACTCACAGAAGAAGATCAAGGAGAATATGAATGCGGAAATTTTCGAGGTGTGCCTTCTTGAGGCGATTGTAAACAAGCACCGCGTTAAAGTCATTGACACGTCCAAACGTTTAAAAGCGTCCCAGATTTCCCGATTGCTATGATTGATATTGTTCGTTTTGACGGAGATTTTTTCGAGCTCGGATTCTCCCAGATACTTCCTGCCAAACAGTTCACCATTGTCGAGGCAGGTACTCTTGACAAGAACCGCTCTCTTCTGAGTGATAAACGCATCGATATCCTTCTTGGTGCAGAACGCGTTGCATCCCATGATTCCTTTCACCACCGCCACTCTGGATTTAACCAGGTGCTCCTTCCTCTTGCCAAAAAAAATCAGATTGCCATGGGTTTTTCTCTCTCTGATCTTTCTCGTGTTTCTTCAGACCAGCGTATTGTGCTGCTTGGTCGCATGATGCAGAACGTTCGTTTGTGCCGAAAATTCAAGGTGAAGATGGTGCTTGCTTCTTTTGCCAAGACAAAATGGGAGATGTGCAGTGCTCATGACTTGCTGAGCTTTGGCATTACGCTTGGCATGACGCCTCAGGAAGCAAAAGATGCGTTGTCGTTTACGAAGAAATCAAAAGCACTTGAGGTCATCTCGTAATTCATTCTAGAATTCTCGCCGATTACTGTTTGCAGCCCTTTAAATGTCTTTTTTATTACTTTAAAATGGTTAAATTCGTAATCTTTATAAACCATCCTTTTTTCGTGAACCTATGGAAAATACTCAGCTTCTTCGCCGTCAGAGTCTTGAGACATTACTTACGGAGATTGCTGAACATCATTACCTCCCCTCTGTTCTGGTCCTTCAAGGTGGAGCTGCGCTTCACTTTGTCTATGGTTCTCCTCGTCACCCTTCTGATGCTGATTTTGTGAGCGATGCACTTCCGATTGAATCATCGCGTATTGTTGACGCGTTTGAATCGCTTGCTTATACAAAACTGGTTTCTAGCTTCAGAACCCATGTCGGCCCACATCATCGCCTTTTACGTTTCTCCTTTGGTTTAGGCGCAAATCTTCCTTCGACGCACGTTGAAGTCTATGGCCAGACGTGCCTTGTGGAACCACGTCACGTTTCTCGTCGTCACGCTGCGCTTCTTGTTGAGGACCCGTTAGAACTTTATGCGGATAAAATTCTTGCGACCCTTTCTCGTTACCGTACGCGAGGCAGCATCAAGGGAAGCGACCTCTATGACCTGTCGTATCTTATGACGCTGACAACGCCCGCATGCAGTCATCTGCTTCAGGATAAAGCTCGTGCGTATGGCGAGGATGATCACGTTCTTTCGCCAGACTATCTTCGTGCTGTTGCCGATCATATCCGTTCGCCTGCACACCGCGATGATATCACTAGTTCATTCAACCACCTTCTTCCGCCTGATGTGTTTAGCGCTATTGACTTTAGTGACGCATACTTCGCCCAAGTTGCGTGGCATTTTACACAGTATCTCGATCACGACGGCGTTTCTGCGAAACCTTTATAAAGTTGTTTTGAATCGGTACGTTGACTGAGAAAACGAGAACGTTATTTTCTCACTGGTGAAGACTATTCCATCACTTTCACCCACGTTACGGGAAAAGAAACGCTATCTCACCTATGAGGTGATTTCAGACCAACCCATGATGTATACTGATTATTCTTCTGGAATTCATGAACAGCTTGTCCGCTTTCTTGGCGAATTAGGATGCGCTCATGCAGGGCTTCAATTTGTCAATCCAGAAGTTCCACAGCGAGGCGTTATTCGGATGAATCACACGGTTGTCGATCGCGTTCGTGCGGGACTTGCGCTTGTCAAAAAGATTAAAAATACTAACGTGATCGTGAGAAGCATCACTGTTTCAGGTATGCTGCGAAACGCATTATCCACGACTATTGAAAAAAGGAGGCATTGATCATGCAACCAGATGAAATGTCACATCAAGCGATGGGTTATGATCGTACGAGTACGATGTTCAGCCCAGACGGGCGACTACTTCAGGTAGAATATGCAAAGAAGACCGTGAAACAAGGCACTACCGCCATTGGCATGGTCTGCAAGGACGGCGTCGTTCTTGTTGCTGACAAACGCATTGTTGAGAAACTTATTGTTCCTGAGTCTGTTGACAAGATTTTTCAGATTGATGACCATATTGGCGCTGCTGCTTCTGGCATCATGAGTGATGGGCGGATTCTCATTGAACGTGCCCAGATTATGGCCCAGCAACATCGCGTGACGTATGATACGGCGATGCCTACGGAAGTGCTAGTTAAAGAGATCTGCAATTTAAAACAGCTTTACACGCAAGTTGGTGGCGCTCGACCGTTTGGCGTGAGCATTATGTTCGCTGGTGCGGATGACAATTTGCATCTGTATGTGACTGATCCCACAGGAATTTTCTTTGAGTACAAAGCAACTGCTATCGGTGAGGCTGAAACCGAAGCAAAGGAACAACTAACGAAGCAATACAAAGAATCCATGACTGTCCAAGAGGGATTGCGATTAGCACTTTCAATTTTAAAGAAAACTCTCGGCAAAGATTTCAGCATTGAGCGCATTGATGGCGCCATGGTGAATGCATCTGGCAAACAATTTGCGCGCTTAAGTCGAGAAGATATCTCCAAGTACAAATAGATGAAGACTTATGGTACGTGTTGATGAAGCAGTCATTGCCCGCCTGAAAAAAGCAGGACATACGTTTGAAATATTAGTGGACTGCGACAAGGCACTTGATTTCAAGGCTGGAAAGAGCGCCCCTCTCGATGACGTTCTTGCGAGCGACATTATTTCGAAGGATGCAAAAAAGGGCGAGAAAATAGCTGATTCCACTCTGCAAGAAGTCTTTAAAACCACTGATTATCGTGAGATTGCGAGCGTCATCATCAAAGAAGGAGAGGTGCAACTGACTGCCAAGCATAGAGCTGCACAGCGAGAGGAAAAGATTAAAAAGATTATCCATTTGATTCACCGCAACGCTATTGACAGCAGGACAGGCTTTCCTCATCCGCCGCAGCGTATTGAGGCTGCGTTAAAGGAAGCAAAAGTCCATATCGATGACTTTAAAAGCGCTGAAGAACAGCTCGATGATGTCATTAAGAAGGTTCGTTTGATCATACCTCTGAAATTTGAGGTTCGTGAGCTGGCTGTGAAAATTCCGGCTCAGTATGCAGGCGCTTGCTACGGCAATCTGAAGCGCTACAAACTTATCAAAGATGAATGGCAAAATGACGGCAGTTTAGTTGCTGTCTTGGAAATTCCTGCGGGAATCCAAGAAGATCTGCTGTCTGAATTGAATAAAATTGCACATGGAGAAGTTGAAAGTAAAATTGTGAGAGTGTTATAACATGGGAGAATTACTCGTTCAAGAAAAAGACATTGTTGTACCAGGACAAGTTCTTGCCTTAGGCATGGACTTTCTGCCTGCGTCAGGAACATTCCGAGAAGACGAAAAAGTCGTTGCGTTGTATGTTGGGTTGGCAAGCGTAAATGGCCGCCTGATCAAAGTTATTCCTCTGAAAGGAAAATATTCCCCGAAGCGAGGAGATACGGTCCTTGGCAGAATTGTTGACATGAGCTTTAGCTCGTGGTTTGTTGATATTGACGGCGCAAGCGACGCTATTCTTTCTGTGCGGGATATTCCTGAATACGTTGAACGAGGAGCTGACTTGACGCAGTATTATTCCTTTGGCGATTATATTGTGGCAAAAATCTCCAACGTTACTCGCTCTGCTGTTGAACTGAGTATGAAAGACATGGGTCTTCGCAAGCTTGGCAAGGGCAGAATTATGAAAGTGAATTCCTCGAAAGTTCCCCGCATTATCGGGAAGCAAGGCAGCATGATTTCCATGATCAAGGATAAAACAGGCTGCCGCATTACTGTTGGACAGAATGGCATTATCTGGATCCAGGGATCGCCTGAACACGAGCGTGTCGTTTCCCAGATCATTACGCTCATTGACAATGAGGCTCATAAAGAAGGGCTGACTGACCGTGTCGGTGTGGAACTTGACCGATTGGTGAAGGACCTTCCACGCCTAGAATCAACGCATACTCACCATGAGTCATCTGAAGAACAGGAGAAACACCATGAAAACAACGAAGGATTCTAAGAAGTCAAGCAGACCTGATGGCCGCGGACCTGATGATCTTCGCGAGATGGACGCACAAACAGGCGTGATCAAACGGGCAGATGGAAGCGCCCTGTTCCGTATTGGGGACACCATTGCGTACGCTGCTGTCTATGGCCCTCGCAGTTTGCATCCTAAATTTCTTCAAAATCCCGAGCGAGGATTGCTTCGCTGCAGCTACAATATGATGAGCTTCTCTGGAAGCGGAGATCGCGTTAAGCCAGGGCCATCCCGACGATCAAAGGTATTAGGGCTGGTTATTGAAAAGGCGTTGATGCCTGTGCTTTCCATGGAGCAGTATCCTAATGCAGTCATTGATGTTTTCATTGAATTATTGCAGACTGATTCAGGAACACGATGCGCAGGTATCTGTGCTGCTGCGCTTGCGCTTGCAGATGCAGGCATTCCGATGAAAGACATGGTTGCTTCGGTTTCTGTTGGTCTGGTGAATGGCAACGTATCTGTTGATCTTTCCAAAGAAGAAGAGGACATTGAAGGCGCTGTTGATATTCCCGTTGCCATGATGCCGCGAACTGGACAGATTACGCTTTTACAGCTAGATGGTGAGGTCTCTAGGGACCATTTAACAGAAGCGCTCTCTGTTGTTAAGCACGCCTGCGACAAAATTTATAAGGTCCAGCAAGAAGCGCTGAAAACGAGGTATCGCCATGGTTAATGCCCTCAAAGAATATGTTGAATCGTTAATTAGCCATAATGCTCGGGAAGATTTCAGAGGACTTCTTGACTATCGAAAGCCCATTACCATTGAGTATGGCATTTCCAGCAAATCAGCAGAAGGAAGTGCGCGTGTTAAAATAGGCGACACGGAAGTTGTTGCAGGAGTGAAACTTGCGGTAGGAACGCCGTATCCTGATACGCCTGATGAAGGCGCGCTCATGGTTGATGTCGAGCTTATTCCCTTAAGCAATCCTGAATTTGAATCAGGACCGCCAAATATTGACGCTGTCGAACTTGCCCGCGTCATTGATCGTGGTATTCGTGAAAGCCCTGTCATTGATGTTGGCAAACTGTGCATCAAGAAGGGCGAAAAAGTGTGGATGGTCTTCATCGATATCTATCCGTTGAATGATGATGGTAATTTGTTCGATGCGGGGTTCTTAGCTGCGATGGCTGCCCTGAAACATGCAGTCTTCCCTGAGTTTGATGCAAAGACAGGAGTACCTGACTACTCCAAGAAAACAACGAAGAAACTGCCGTTGACGTGTTCGCCCATTGAAGTGACGGTCTATAAAATCAAGGACAAACTGTTGATTGACCCTACGCTGAATGAATCAAAGAGCTATGATTCGCGGTTGACGGTTGCCTCACTTGATGACAAAACCATTTGCGCTCTGCAGAAAGGTGGCAGCGTTGCTCTTACTGTTGCTGACACCTGCCAGATGATCGATATTGCGCTTGAGAAAGCACGATTCTTACGGGGCTTGCTCAAATGAGATTCACTAAATTTGAGGAAGCGCGTATCATCGGTGCTCGTGCACTGCAGATTGCCATGGGCGCGCCTATTTTATTTACTCCTGACAAAAAAACTCTTGATGAGCTTCACTACAAACCGATCGCCATTGCAAAAAAAGAGTTTACTCTTAACCTTCTTCCTATCACGATTAAACGTCCTCTTCCTCAAAAAGTTGATGCGTAACTGCTCAGTTTTGATGTTTTGTCTTTTTTGGCCAGTGGTTATAAAACTATTTAAAGAGATCTTTACTAAAGAAATCTATTCCTTTTACTGTAGGTAAAAAAATGGAGGTGACTGCCAGTGGCAGGATTTTTTGGTGAAACGAGTGAAGCAATAATAGATCCATTGAGTGCTATTTGGTATGCGATTGTAAATCAATTACCGGGGCTCGTGGCTGCAATCATCGTGCTCATTATTGGGTGCTTTGTGGGTGTTATCTTAGGACATGCTGTCCGGGTCATCCTTGAGAAACTGCGCGTTGACGATTATGTCAGACGTGCACGACTGTCCAAAACCATTGGACATACGCATGTACCAGCCATTACCGGCGAACTATTCAAGTGGTACATTATCATCTTATTCTTACAACAATCAGTTGCCTTGATCAACCTTGGTACCTTGAGCATGCTCTTGGACCGCTTTGTTTCCTGGCTGCCTGATGTGATCTTAGCCATTGTGGTCTTGCTCTTCGGTATTGCCGTAGCAAACTATGTGAAGCTTAAGATCAGCGAGCACACGGAACAGAAAGGCGCGAAGGCATGCGGAAGCATCTTGAAGACCGTGATCATCGCGATGTTCCTGATTTTAGGACTCAAGCAAATTGGTGTTGACGTCTCTATCTTAGAGAACACCTTCCTGCTGATCATCGGCGCTTTAGCTGTCGGAATTGCTCTAGCTCTTGGTATTGGCTTAGGACTTGGGTTGAGAAAAGAATCTGAGACGATCATCAAAGACATGCGAAAACACTTTTAGTGTTTTCCTTCTTTTTCTTTTATTTTTCATTTTTTCTTTATAGCCGGTTTTCTTTTAGAGCATTACTGTTCGTTACTTTTTAGTGGTAATAAGAGAAAGATTTAAATAGGAATTTTTCTTTCTTTTTGTATGACTAAATCTCTTAGCGATACTATTATTGAATCTTGTCGGGAGTATTTACTTCGGCAAGGATACGAGAAACTTGATCGTCGTCATGCACGAGGACAAGAGTACGATTCATCTACGCTAGGGATTACTGTTCATCTTAGTTCCTTTGCTGATCGTCAATTTCCGAATCGCGTTGTTCCTCATGTCGTTCTCGCTATGAACAAAGGAATGCTTCTCTATGCACGCTCTGATGGAGCTTTTAAGCTCGTTCATAATGATCCTGCGGAGGCATTTATGTCTCAATTAGGAGGTATTGCACGGCGCCTTCATTACGGGGTTTATGTTTCTGCTGTAGAAGTTGCTACCCGAACGTACGGTCGTCCGTTGGCCGTCCATTTTGAGGTTGATCTTTCTCAAAAGCTTCTCGCTGCAGATTTTAAATCATTTACCGAAAGAAAGGATGAACCTAAGAAACGGAGAAGATAGTATTTTTTTCTTTAACTATAGGCACCAACAGGGTTCTTAATCTCGCTCTATGTCACATCTACGGGTCACAGACTCTAAGTCGAATGCGGGTGATAAAAGAACTCGTTTCTTTCTTATTTGATGAGTTTAGCAATAATTAATACACTTAGTTGTTTTCTGATCTCTACAGAACTTATATCTGAGTAACCACTTGATACTTTTTAGGTAACTCCTTTGTTTTCACAAACGTTAGAACAATAGCTCCTAAAATAAATAAAACAATAACTACTAAAAGGGCCTGTCTAAATCCGAGGGCAACTGCTATAAAACCATATAAAAGTGGACCAATTACACCCGAAAACTTTTCAGTTAAACCTTGGTAGCCAAATAATTCAGCTACTTTGCCTTTTGGCACTATGCTTACTAACATAGGTCTTGTAGTTGTCCAAGTAGCTCCCAGTAGTGCTCCGCCTAAAATACCTGCTAATAAAAATGTTGCATAACTTGTTTTTAGATATAAAATAAAAATAATTATTATCCATGAAAATAATACAATAGATAAAGTTCTTTTATGTCCTAGCTTATCAGCTAACTTTCCAGAAGATATAGAACCTAGACCGGCAGCAAGGGCAATTATTATGTATACTGGAAGAAATTGAACTAATGTTAATCCAATCTGGTCTTTAGCATATAAAAATAAGAATACAATTGCAGTGTTTGCGCCGTCGGTATATAAAAATGAAGCAAGTAAAAAGAGCCATACTGATTTAAATTTCCTTATGTTCTTTAATGTAAAAATTACTCTTTTGAAAGCATCTTTAAAATGATGTTTTTTAATCTTTATTCTTGAAGTTTCTTTAACAAAGATAAATGTAAACAGTGAAAATCCAAAGAAAAGAACAGCTGTTAAAATAAATATAGTTTTTATTCCCAAGATACTTTCAAAACCATAAAAATATCCAATAATATAAGCTAATATGACACTTAATATTGTTCCTAAATATCCAATACCTGTTCCTAATCCAGATATCCACCCCATGTTTTTTTTATTTGAAATATTAATTAGTAATGAATCATAAACATCAAGACTTGCATGATAGAAGAAATTAGCAAATAAAGCAAATAATAAAACTGTGAATAGGTCAAAGAATCCTGTGAAGAAAGTAAAAATGCAACACAATATTGTAAATACAAGAAGTAATAACTTTTTTCTTTGTGTTACATCAGCGATTGCTCCTAAAAAAGGAACTATTAATCCTGCTAAAAACATTGAGATAGACATAACTAGTCCAACATGAAGCGCATTTCCTCCTTTAAGAACAACGAATAAAGGAAAATAAACAGTGACAAATAAGGCTGAGAATATTGTATTAGCAAAATCATACATGCTCCAGCCGAATATCTCTTTTTTAATTGACATTATATTACGCTATAAACAATGTTGTTAAGTAATAACTTATTCCTGTACTAATAAATCCTAACAAAACACCTTTGGTTATTTCACTACCTTTAAATTTTAGATAAACTAAAGATAAAATCATACAGATCCATAAAAGAACTGCAAAGATAGTGTATAATACTACATTGTAGAAAGCTGATGTAAAAACAACTAAAACAAGCCCTCTCGCAATATATTGGTTAAATCTTGTAAATTGGTATAAGACTAGTAGAATAATGAAAGTAAATAATAATTGATAAACAAAAGGTGTATATTCACCAATAATTGCTCTGATGATAACAATAAAATAAAATGGAATACTTCCTAGAGCTATAATATCTCTCGCAATCTCCTTTTTCCACTCTTTAATCATATATAATCACCATTTTATAATTATATTACAATACCATATGCTTTTTTAAAAATGACTTAACACGGCGTTCATATTCATCTTTTGATAATACATATACTTGTCCATGGTCGCTTTCTGAAACTATCCAAAGTTCAATATCTGGATTGCTAGCTTTTAAATTATATGCATTCTCAACCGGTATTTGAGTATCTTTATCTCCATGAATGACAAAGATGGGAATATTTGTATCTTTAATAGCAACTGTAGGTGAAACCTTTCTTATATCTGTTTTTAAGAAAATCTTACCTAGAATTTTTGTGACTTCAACAAATGGGTACTTAAATGGACCAAATATTGAATAGATATGTTTAATCATAAGCTCAAGATTAGCATACGGCGAATCAGCAATAATTGCTTTTACATTTGATTTAGTCATTAACATTGCTGAAGCGCTTAATGAGAATCCAAATAAGGCTATTGGTTCGTCTTTGCCAAATCTTTTATAAACAAAATTTATGGCTGCTTTTACATCTTCTACTTCTCGAATTCCTACAGTGGTTATAGAACCAGAACTTTCTCCAAAGTATCTATGATCATACAAAAGGAGATTGTAATCAGGATAGAGAAATATTACAGCATGTAGTACGTTTCCTTTATCAAATGGATATCCATGGCCTACTACAATAGTACCATTTGCATTTTTAGAGGTAATTAACCACCCTTTAATCTTTATTCCATCTGAAGTTGTTAAAGAAACATTTTCATATTCTAAGCCAAAATCATTAGGAGCAGAATGATCGTAGTAGCGAGGAGGATGGATACTTATTAAAAATTGCATCAATGAAAATAGTAAAATAAATCCGATTAAGAAAATAATTATTTTTAAAATAATCAAAAATGTAGCAACCATGCTATATACTCTCTCCCTTCCTAATCAGAAAGATAACTGTTGCGATTGCATAATTTTTATCGTGACTTATACTTAGATCATAACTTAATATATCTTTTTTAGTATTTAATATTAATACTGGTTTTCCACTTTTTTTATTTTTAATTTGTATATCATGCCAACTAAGGCTATTGAATACTTTTTTACAACTTTCTTTCGCAGCAAATATTCCTGCTAATTTTTCTGGTTTTAAGCTTTTAAGTTCACTTTTGTGAAAAATTTGATTTAATATTTTTTTATTTAACTTATTGAATCTTATAATTTCTATAATATCACAACCAGTTCTGACTTGTATCATAATTCTTTTATCCTTTTTTCAATTAATTTTGCAGCTTCCATGTAAGATAAATTTTTTATTATAATTGGTTTTCCTATCTTAACTATGCTTTTTCCAAATTTAGGAATAAAGGTTCCTATAGGAAGTATTTCAAATAATCCTTGTATTTTGATTGGGATAATTGGAACATCCATATTTAAGGCTAAATAGCCTATACCTGACTTGAAAGATTTTATTTTTCCATCTTTTGTTCGATGGGCTTCTGGAAATATCAAAATTGAATATCCTCTATCAATCATTTCACCTGTAAATTCTAAACTTGTTTTTATTCCAATAGTTTCTCCGAATGGATAGGCATTAAAAAATAATCCAACTAGATAACCTTTGAATATTCTATAAAATTTAAATAAAATTGATCCTTTTGTTCCTATACCCATAACATAATCTGAATCAGCTGCAACAACTATTTTTGTTCCTAATTTTTTAATAATAACTGGAGCATCAAAGGAACTCTGGTGATTGCTTGCAAATATAACCTGTTCTTCAATATTTTTAATATTTTCCAGACCATAATAATGTGTTTTAGTAAATATTCTTATTACTGGGAAGATTAAGAACTGTTGAAAGATAAATCTGATAATTTTCGAAATCGGATTTATAGTCCATTTTTTAGGTCTTATTTTATGGACATGACTTTCTTTCATAATTTTATTAAGATTAGCAATTTTTGTATATTGATTGATTTTTAATTCGTCAATTTCAATTCCAAATTCTTTTTCAAACTCAGAAACCAACTCTACTCTTTTGAGAGAGTCCATTCCAAGATCAGATAATTTGGAATTTGATTTTATTTTTTGGTGTGGTTTTAGAACATTACCAATAATTTTGAATAGTTTATTTTTATAGCTATAAGAAATATTTTTTAATTTATTAATCTCTTCCAGAACAATGAATTTTTTTATTTTTCCTATTTGGGTCTTTGGGAAATTTATATATGGCCAAACAGAATAGCTAGTAATCTTCTGATGAGTCATTAATTTTTCGTTTGTGCTATTAATAATCTTGGCAACACTAACTCTTTTATTTAATATTAAAGTAGCATGTATCTTCCCATCATTTTCTAAAACGCAACTTTCTTCCACACCATTTACTTTGTTTAAAATATTTTCTACGTCTATAGGATAAGTTTTTAAGCCAGATCCTGTTATTATAACATCTTTTTTTCTTCCTTTAACATACAAATAGCCATTTTTAATTTCTCCAATATCCCCTGTTTTAAACCAACTACCTTCAAAAGATTGTTTTGTTTTTTCCTTGTCATTATAATAACCAGGTGTTACATTTTTCCCCTTTACTAATATTTCATTATCTTCGCCTAACTTAACTTCGATGTTTTCAGCTATCTTTCCAACACTACTTGGTTTGCTAATTCCTATTCTATTTGTTGAAACAACAGAAGCTGTCTCAGTTAAACCATATCCTTGTATTACTGTTATTAGATGTGCTCTCCACCATTTCTCTAATTTAATATCTAATGGAGCTCCACCAACCCCGATTAACCTAAACTGTATTCCCAGATTCAATAAAACATTTTTCCCCTCTAATTCTTTTTTTAATGTAGCCAATATACCTGGAACTAAAATAGCACAGTTTATACCTTGGTTTTTTATAAAAGAGATTATTTTATTGGGTTGTATGGAATCAATAAAAAATATTTTATGTTTGAAATACATTGGTAAAAATAAGCCATAAACTTGGCCAAAAATATGGCTTAAAGGAAGTAAATGAATAATCTTTAATCTTATTTTTAATGGGACAGAATTTATTGCAGAATTTACAGCACAAATAATATTTTTATTCGCCAATATAACTCCCTTTGGTTCATCTGTGGTTCCAGATGTGTAGACAATCTCTAGAATATCGTTTGGATTTATTTTTACTTTTTGTATATTTTTAATCTTTATATTCCTTATTAAATTATCAAATTCATCTAAATAATACTTTTTTATTTTGATAGAGGCTAATCCTTTATCTAAAAAAATTGCTTTAGCTCTAATTTGCTTCTGAATTCTTTTTAGTAATAATTTATCTGTTAAAGTGTCAAGAGGAACGACAACTATACCTGATAATATACACGCAAAATAGACACTAATCCAATCTATAGAATTATTTCCTAAAATAATTATCTTATCTCCTTTTTTTATTTTTACACTTTTTAAAAAAATTCTTGTTCTTTGTATTTTTATAAGCAATTCTTTGTTATTAATGCTATGTGTCCTATATCCCTTTTTATGCGTAAATTGAAACTTGTTTTTATTAGTTAGAAGAAATTTTTCTATTAATTCTTTTATAGAACCTACCTCCTTTTTATTCATATTATTTTTTCTCACTCTTTCTCGGCACATTCCAATAAGGGCTTTTGCATTTTGGGCAGACTTTTGGCTCTTCTGTAGTTGTTTCCCGGGGAACCCATTTATGACTGCAACGCTCACAAACATAGCCTTCTAATTTAATCTTTCCCATATTGAATAGTTATATCCTCTTTAGTATATAAGTTTTACTATGTTACTAACCGAAAGGTTTAAATACTTAATAGTATATTACTAATAGGTATATAGGT
>CAYJLN010000001.1:6546-36129 GCA_964371275.1 Candidatus Woesearchaeota archaeon | reverse complement strand
CGCGACATAGAGTTTTCTGTTCCTAGTATTAATCAAGATGAAAAGGTGGAATGGAAACGAGTACTTGAATGCAGCCGCCATAAAACAGACAAACCACTCGTAAAAATAACGACGGCATCTGGCCGGCAGATAACGGCAACGGATAATCACTCCTTTGTCATTAGAGCTGAAAATAGGATCGTTCCCATCGTCGGGAAAGCGCTTAAGATAGGCGACAGACTCCCCATCATCAATAAGATCACCGTGGAACATCAGCCTCTGCAAGAGATAAGTATCTATGAATACTTGGAAGAAACAAATAACATTACCGTAACAGAAAACGGGTTACTGATAAAAAATGGAACTGTCGCCAAGCCTATTCGAAACACTATCAAGTTAGACAGAATCACCGGACATTTCATAGGATCCTACCTCTCAGAGGGAATGGCCAACTATGGCCAAGTATGCATTTCAAATACCGATGAGCGATATTGTGAACGCGTAAAAGAGTTCATTGAAACAGCAACATTAACATACAAAGAGGATTATCATCATAGGGAATTTGCACACAGCAGAGACCTTAAAGTGTCTTCTACGCTACTCGCAGAATTTATGAGAAAAACCTGCGGTCACGGCGCCGACGGAAAAAAAGTCCCTCAATTTGCTTATAGCGCAAGCGACGAGTTTGTTGCTCATTTGTTAAGAGGGTATTTTGACGGCGACGGCAATATGCATGTGGCGAGAAAGATGATTCGCGTTTCCTCAAACGCCAAAGAATTGCTTGATGGTGTCGCTCTCCTGCTTGCCCGATTCAGCATCTTTTCATTCAAAATAAAAGACAAAAAGGGACAGCATTGGCTGCTTATACCCTACAAATATGCACCGCGCTTTTTGGCCTCCATAGGGTCAGACATTGAAGAAAAAAGGCAGGATCTCGAAACATTAGCAGAATTAGCAAAGAAATTCTGGAACGAAAAATCACAAGACTACACTGATATGGTGGGTGGTTTCGGCAGCCTGCTCTATGATACAGCAAAGAAAGTTGGGATGATGACGAGATACGTCAACAACTTCACGAAGAGACAGAAAATCGGAAGAACCACGCTGTACCGTTATACTAAACTTTTCGAAGAGATGGCTACGAAAAAACACATCGATATCACTCCTGAACTTGCTGTGATGCATAGAATGATGCACTCTGATCTTATTTGGGATGCCATCACTAAGATAGATTATGTTGCCGATCATGGCTATGTCTATGATCTCAGCGTTCCTGGTTTGGAAACCTTTACTACTGGCGAAGGCATTGTTACCCATAATACGCTCAACGTGTTCCACTTTGCCGGTGTCGCTGAAGTGTCTGTTACCCAAGGCCTTCCTCGTTTGATTGAGATTCTTGATGCGCGAAAAGAGATCAGCACTCCAAGCATGGATATCTTCCTGAAAAGCCCGTATAATAAAGACGCGAAAGAGGTCAAGCGAATTGCTGCGCTGATCAAAGAGACCAGGCTTGGCGAAGTTGTCTCTGAATTTTCCATTAACTTGAATAAACTGCACATCGAGCTGCTTCTGAATAAAGAGATCATGCGCGAGTTGAAGATCACTTCTGATTCTTTGGTAACGGTTCTTAGCGAGAAACTCAAAGGGGCAAAAGCATCACTTCATGGCGATACGATCGTTCTGAAGATGACGTCTTCTGAGAATGAACTCACTGAACTGTACAAACTCAAGGAAAAAATAAAAGATCTTTATGTGAAAGGCGTTGAAGGCATTACGCATGTCCTGCCTGTGAAGAAAGAAGCCGAATTTGTGATTATTACTGCAGGATCAAATTTGCAGGACGTGGTCGAGATCAAAGAAGTTGACCATACGAGAACAACGACGAACAACCTGTTTGAGGCCCATGATGTTCTTGGCATTGAAGGTGCACGACAAACCATCATGAATGAAATCGGCAAGGTGATTGAAGACCAAGGATTGGATATTGATGTCCGCCATATCATGCTTGTTGCTGATGTGATGACCAATAAAGGCGTGATCAAAGGAATTACGAGAAGCGGCATTACGGGAGAAAAGCGCTCTGTGCTGGCACGGGCAAGCTTCGAGACTCCTCTTAAACACCTTGTCCAGGCGTCCCTTGTTGGCGAAGAAGATACGTTGAATTCCGTGATTGAAAATGTCATGCTGAACCAGCCTGTACCGTTGGGGACTGGATTACCAGGATTGGTTGCAAAAGTTGAGCCTGGCGCCTTCGAAAACATTAAAAAGGGCCGTTCTGAGAAGTAATTTCCATGAGCACCGATGAATTTCGTCAGGCATTGAAAACTGAAAAGATTGTTGTTGGCGCTAATCAGACCCTTCGCAACCTTCGCGTGGGGAAAGTCAAGAAGATTTTCTTGGCGAGCAACTGCCCACCTGAGTTGAAGAATGACCTTCTTGCGTATTGTAATATCACCAAAGTTCCTCTTGTTGATCTTCCTCAGCCGAGCGATGAAGTTGCGCTTTTGTGCAAGAAGAAATTCCAGGTTACTGTTGTGAGTTACTGATTCTGTATGAAGAGTTCTTTTGATACGGCACTTATCGGATTTATTACCACGTTCGAGAATGTGACTGGCGCGCGAGTGAAAGACGCATACTTTGATGACTTAGACAAGACTTTAGTGTTTGTTGTTCATGAGGGAGATGCTGGAAAAGCGATTGGAAAACGCGGGTTCATGATTATGAAAATATCTCGACTGCTGCATAAACGGGTTAAAGTTATTGAGCATTGCAGCGATCTGGTGACGTTTGTGAAAGGCGTTCTTTCTTCTGCCGATGTGTCTTCGTATGAGCTGAAAGAGAAGACCTTGATCCTTCATGCGGATGAACGGTCTGCGAAGGCTCGATTGATCGGACGGGATAAAACGCGCATTAAGCAGCTGAACTCTCTTGTCCACCGGTATTTTGATGTTGATGTGGTGATTGCTTGAGGTTTAACAGAAATGTTTATAAAGCATTTTTCTGGTGTGTAGTCTTATGGGTCATAAATCACGCGGATTAGGCGCAGGCAGCAAGCTTAAGCAGAAACGCAAGCGTTTTCGCTGGTCTGATGCGAGTTATAAACGACGCGCTCTTCGCTTAAAAATTCGTTCTGATCCTTTAGAAGGCGCTCCGCAGGCAAAAGCCATTGTGTTAGAAAAACGTCAAATTGAAGCAAAACAGCCTAACTCTGCGATGCGGAAATGTGTCTTTATTCAGCTGACGAAGAACAAACGCCAAATCACAGCATTTGCTCCTGGCAATGAGGCTATCAAGAAAATTGATGAGCATGATGAAGTCATTGTTGAAGGGATTGGCGGTTCTCGCGGGCGTGCAAAAGGCGATCTTCCCGGTATTCGCTGGCAGGTTATCAAGGTTAATGATCAGAGTCTAAATGCCCTTGTTCGCGGCAAGATCGAGAAGGGCAGACGATGATGAAATATTTCGATCGCTGGGATGCGCAGGGCGTTGAAGTTCAAGATCCTGGTCTCAAGCGGTATGTTTCTATAGAGCCGCGTTTTGTTCCCCGAAGCGGCGGCCGTTCTGCGAAGCAGATGTTCTATAAAAGCCATTATACTATTGTTGAGCGTCTTGTCAATAAACTGATGACGCCTGGCCATCGCGGCAAGAAACATATGACGACGAGCGGTCATTGCGGCGGGAAAAGCTTGACTGCATTGCGCATTGTTGAAGATGCGTTTAGCATCATTGAAAAGAAAACGAACAAAAATCCTGTGGGCATCCTTGTCAAGGCAATTGAAAACGCTGCTCCTCGCGACGATATTACGACGATTGAATACGGCGGCGCGCGATATCCGCAGGCTGTTGATTGCAGCCCGTTGCGACGCATTGATGTTGCTCTTCGTATGTTTGTCCAGGGATCCTATCAAAAGTCCTTTGGCAAGAAAATAAAAATGGCTGATGCATTAGCTGATGAACTCGTGTTTGCTTCCCAGCTTGACCAAAAAAGCACGGCTATTTCGAAGAAATTAGAATTAGAGCGACAAGCTGATTCTGCACGATAAACATTTCTTTTGTTTTACGATACTTCCAAGATTATTTTTTCTTATTGCTTCCTTTGATGATGTTATAATCTAAAGACTCGAGAATATTCAAAACGTTCTCTTCAACATACTCTTCAGTTATGAAATGTTTCATTGTATTCCCTTAATTATCTTCTTGCAGTTCTCTATTGCCTGTTTTGCTGTCTCAAAATCCATTCTGCTTCCATAGTAGGTAAGTGGGTTTCTTTTGTATCTTACATCATCAGATAGGACGTATAAATCCCCTCTATTGAAAACATCTCTTAAATAATATCCCAAGCACAGGTGATTTAGGATATTAAATCCTTTTTTGAAAGTCATTGCCTGCAATAATTCAAGCAGAGAAGTATAATAATCTTCAAAAACAAAATTGCAGTTTTTTTCGTTTACTTCTTTGATTAAGCTTATTCTTTCTTTTGCAGTTTCTATCAGTGATTCTGCTCTCCTTATGTCTGGAGTAATAGTCTTGGCTGATTTATTGGTCAAACAGTCAGCCCAGTTGCTTCTTTCATTTGAAAACCTCTATGTAACTGTTTAATGTTATGCCATTTATAATATTATTTGCTAAATGGGGATTTGACAGTTCATCCAGGTTTTTATGCTGGAATACCTGTATCTCTCTTTTTAGGATGTTTTCAAATTTTTTAAGGCTTACTTTCTTTTTTGATGGCGTTTCTATGTACAAGTCAATATCGCTTTCTTCTGTGTCTTCTCCTTTTGCAAAAGAGCCAAAAAGAACAATAGCAGGATTGCTTAGTTCTTTCTTTAGGTACTCTATAAGCCCTGATTCGTACATAGTTTTTATGTTGTAAAGCTTTTTTTCTAAGAGGTATTTCTCGCTTGCTCTACTGGGTGTATAAAATGCAGTCGTTCCTGTTCTTTCTATATCTAAAATCCCCTCTTTTTCTAGTTCTTTACAATACCTGATAACAGAAGGCAGAGGACATTTTAAAGTTCTCTCTATTTCCCTTACTCTAAGCTTAGCTGAAGGGTTGGTGAAGAAGTATTCTTTGATTGTTTGTTTGATATTTATTTTCATTTGATACTATAAAATATCAGTTGATATTTAAAGTTATCGGTTTACGTGAGCGCATTTTGGGTAATCTGATTTAGGTGTATATTATGTATTATTTACTTACAAATAATGTAACTCTTTTTTTCTTTTACTTTTTATAACGTTAATTATACTTACTTTTAATGTATATTATTACTAATAAACGTAAAAAATACTTATAAATAACGTATTATCGCTATTAAATATGTAATTTATACTTACAAAATATGTAAATCCTTGATTAACAATGTTAAATCTACTTACATTATACGTCTTTTTTTCTTTATTTATGTTTATTTATCCTACATTTCATGTATTTTACTTACTTAAAACGTATACTTTATATATAAGCTCTTACATATCATGTACCCATGACTGAGGACTCTCTGTACTTAACGTCAGAGGAACAGCGACGTCTTCAGGAGTGCCTTCATTTTCTAGAATCGTTGTCTCGCCAGCATCATATTTCTGTTGCAGAATTATTGTCGACTCTTCGCGCCAAGGATATTTTCATGCCCGTGTCGGTGTTCACTGATACGCTCAGCGTTCTTGAAACCGTTGTCAAATATCTCAAGGAGAATCACGGGTTGACGTATCATGCTATCGGCGAATTAATTGGCCGCGATGAACGCAATGTGTGGCACACTTATCATGTCAGCCAGAAAAAACATCCTTCTCGTTTAGACATTCGCGAATCGTCTTACTTCCTTCCTGTTTCTTTGTTCCGCAATGAAACGTACAGCGCCCTTGAAACGGTCACTCGCTACTTGAAAGACCGCTTTGGGTTGTCGTACCGCGACATTGCCAAATTACTGAAACGAGATCAACGCACCATTTGGACTGTCTATCGACGGTCACAGGAGAAAGATGGAACGCAGTGAGCTGATCCGGACGATTGAACAGATACGAGATCACAAGAGACAGATCGCTCAGTATCTTGCGGACATCAAGCAGCTTGTTGCGTCAGGCCAGATGGATCGGTGGCTGGCTGAAGTGAAGATGCATGAACGCACTAATGGGCGAACGCCGTATGAGTGGATCACGTATTATGATCGTTTACTTGCTGAGTATTCTGCACAACTTCCTGCTGCTGGACAGTATGACCGAGATTCCAAACCGATCAACCTTCCTCTCTTATTTGCCATTTTTGTGGTTTTAGCCACCCTCGGGTATCTCTTTACCCAGCCTTCATTGACCGGATTTGTGATCCGCCAGGGAGAGCCTGTTGCATCTCTGACTGACGGTTATTCTATTGAAGGACAGAAGTGGGTTGATATTCACGGTTCACGATCCTTTGAACGTTGTCTGCAGGTTTCCTCGAATATTTCCTTTACTGATATTGAGATTACCGGGAAAGTCACTCAGGCAACAGCAGGCGAAGATCTTGTGTATGCTCTTTACCAAGGTGATGTCGCGAATAACCAGCCAGCGCTTCCTCTTGGAGCATGTGCTGTTCACGATTATGACTCGCTGTGGAAGAGTTGCACCATTGATGACCTTCATGCTGAACCTGGTGCGTACTGGGTCTGTGCGTCAGTGCCAGAGGGAGATTATGGAACAACGTACTACACTGTTGCGTATCAGAATGGCGACCGCGGGCGTACTGCATTTTGGACTGGACAGAACTGGCAGAAGCTTGATCACAGTTCCTACACTTTGAAGGCGGTGTTCGAGAACTATGCGTAACTTCTCTTTTTTTGTTTTCTTCTTATTGATCGTCCCTTTTGTTTTTTCTCAGAGCAATCTGCCTGTGATAGGGGCTGCTGTGTTTAGCACCGACCGTGTTCATGTTGGTGAATCTGTTACTTTTTCGGGTATTTGCAGTGATATCGAGAGTGCTTTGGTTGTTTGTAAGAACAATGAGGCCTGTCATTTACAGTCGCCTGCAGTCCGCTGCTCTTCGGATGTTACTTCTGCGCAAGAAAAATCCTGCTCGTATACGGCAACTGATCTTGATACGGGGGCGAACGATAATGATGTTGCCACCTGCTGCACTGCCGAGAACCTGTGCGGTACCACGACAGTTTTTGTTGAACCTTGGGTCGTTTCTGCTGCACCGCAAAACGTACCCATTGCCGCTGATTCTGATCTTGCGCGCTTTCCTCAAAACCTGCGCCTGCGCTTTGAGGGCGGAACGGTGATTCCCTTGAACACGACGATTGTTGTTGGCGCGTCTGCACCTTCAGAAGATGTTCTTTCTGCAGGCTTGATCTTGAACGCTCTGCTCCTTCCGTTGAATACCCGCGTTTCTACGGTTCTTGATAGCGATCTTACCCCAGAGATTGCTGCTAACGACCATTTAATCTTGATTGGAAACTCGAGCATTCATTCACAGATGGAGTCCTATGCATCTGAGGAAACTGCTCTGCCCTCGTACGTTTCAAAAATTCTCTTCACTTCAACAGACAGAACACACACCATTGTTCTTCTTGGAAAAGATTCTTTTTATCGCCGTAAAGCTGCGTATGTTTTAGCGAACTATCAGACCTATGACCTTTCTTCTTCCCCACTCTGCATTTCTGGCAGTCCTTCTATTTTAGACGATATTGTTTTTGTTGACTGCGCGCATCTTGACCAGGTTGCAGATCCCGCGCTTCCTGAGTACCAACCTGTAATACCACCTCCTCCCGAGACAGTGCCTTCAGCCCAGCAGATGTCTCTTGCACCGACGAGTGCTGAATGTTTTGACTTTCAGTCCCTTCCTTTTGACTGTACGTCTTTACTGCGGCAGGAAGATGGCGAGAGCGTTCAGTTGATGACGTCGAAAGGGAAAGAAGCTTCTGTTGAACTTCTTTTTTCATTGAATGAGACTCCAGCATCTTTTCCGCGTTCTGTGAGCGTTGTCTTTGATGCTAGCAGCAGTTCTGACCAATCTATCCCGGTGTATTACCGCAGCAATAATGTGCTCAAATCGCTGTGCGTCATTACCCCCACCACTGAACGTGTCCTTGAAACTGCTGTCTGCGACCTTCCTGAGATCACTGACGATGTGTTATCGCTGCGACTTGAAGGACTTTCGTTTGGGGGGAATATGCGTCTTCGCTTTGATACGGTTTTTGTTAACGTAAGCGTCCATGATATTCCCGTGTCTACATCACCTCCACAGCTTCAGAACTTGACAGGCACCCTTACTCCACAACAGACCCAGCAGGTGAGATTACGCGGAGCCTGCCCTGCACCTTCTACAAAATTGATTGTATGCTCTCCTCAGCAGCCGTGCGACTTAAACCATACCGCATCTCTTCTCTGCCAAAGCGAATATACGAATGACACGATAAAGACGTGCAACTATGACTTCCTTCCTGGTTCGCTTGACTTTTTAGAAGACTATATCGGGACGTGCTGCACTGCTGATGGTCGTTGCGATACGACACCCATCGTGCTTAAAAAATATCATATCTGGCCGTCCCTTAACGATTCTTTTTACCGAACTGGCAAGGGTTATTACCATTTCCTGAATGTCACGAACATTTATCCACGCACAGGAAGCTTTAGCGTTGAGACATGGATCAAGCCTGATGTATCTCATGATGGCACCATATTAAGCACTGGTGAAGAGAGCCCGATGCAGAGCTACTGGGCATTGTCATCTAACTTTGTTGATCAGAATGAAAGCCATCTTTCTGTTCGCCTCAACAGCGGTCAAGGAGAGGTTGTGGGGTACAGCCCTCTTAATATTCTCGACGGCAAATGGCATCATGTGGTCTTCGTGCGTGACAGGCTTGTTAACCTTGTGAAGATTTTTATTGACGGCGTGTTCAACAGCGAGATTAATGATCTTACGACTGATATTGTTGACCAGTCTTCTTCCTTGCGCGTTGGCATCGGCAATATTTACCAAAATGAATGGTTCGCTGGCAATGTTTCTGATGTTTCGGTGTATCCTACTATCATAAGCGAGGCTGAAATTAATGACAGTTATCACACGACGTACCGCGAATAATCTCCTGTTAGTGCTCCTGTTAGTGCTTTTCCTTATACCTATTCTTTTTATTAGCGTGCCCTCTCTTCAGGCATCAAATGCAACGTTTGTCTATATTACCAATGGCACCGCAGGATCCTGCGCGTCTAATCTCTATAACTGCCCGCGCATTAGGGAGTGGGATTCTGCAACGAATGCGATGGGTGCAGAAGTTGAACTTCCCACCTCGACGTCTCCTATTGAGTTTACCCTGCTTAAGTATTCCCCTGTTTCCACAAAGCGCGTTCTTGTTACTGTTAGTGACTCCGGTGTTCTTTCTGGTTATGTCTGCTACAAAAACTGCGGCAACGAAACCTCATGGACGGTGACCACCAACTTTAGCCAGGCGACGATGGGCAGACAGAATAGGTTTACTTTTGACTTCGAAACAGCAACCGGTCATGCTCTTGTCGTTTATGATCCTATGAACACCACCGTAAACTGTGACCTTGCGTACAAGATTCTTCCTGCAAACAGCACCACATTTAGCGGATTGAAGGAAAACTGCATTAATGACAACACCACGACCGCTGATATGAACTACACGTGGCTTGCTTCTGCCAGGAATACGTCATTTACCAGCAGGGATATCATCGTTGCCGGTTTTGAATCTACTGGCGCCGACGTCAATGTCTGGGTGTGGAATGTTACCAATCAGTCCTTCAGCGCGCAAAAAGAAATTTCTGCTACTGCCAGCCAGTTTTCCGGCAATCGCGGGTTTGACGTCAAATATGCGGGCGACAATAGCTTAGCTCTTGTCATGAGTGGCGACGCAATAAATGGGAATATTGAGGCTTTCAAATGGGATGGACTTGCGTGGGGAAACACGACATTTGGCGATATTGACAGTGGAGACCTCCTTGATGTTCGCTGGCTTATTTTGAAAGCAGATCCTGCTACTGATGATATGGTTGCGACTGTTGTTGACAACGGCAATGATCTGCATTCGTTCAACTGGACAGGCTCTGTTTGGGGCAACAGAAGCAATATTGATCTTGCGACTGACGTCATTGCTCAAGGTCCAGGCGCAGATTATTTTTGGCATCCGACAAACTCATCTGGATGGCTTGTCTGGGATACAGATACGACAGGGATCACGCTTAACGTGACGGCTTGCCAAGGCGGATGCGGGTTTGGATTTGGGCTTATTCGTGAACTACGTATTTACCGTGGAACAGGGCGATGGATTACTGCTTATGAAAATCCCAGTGCTAATGAGTCTATTCAGGCGTTTCTCGTTCGTATGAATAATACTGGAGATCTTAGCTTCTTTAACTGGACTGGCCTCAACTTCAGCACTGCCCAGTTCAGTTCTAGTGCTCTTGGCAACGGCACGAGAAATGACAATCAGAATTCCTGGTCGGTAGCGTTTCAATTAAATCAGACAGCGTTGGATGTTACTGGACCAGTATGGTCAGCTCCTACGACAAACGACAGTTCTGTGAAACAAAATGAGGCTGTTCTCTTTAACACGTCATGGACTGATGATCTCAATCTTAAGGGATATTTCTTTAGCATCAACCAGTCAGGCACCTGGATCAACAGCAGCTTTGTTACGTTTGCTGGGGAATCCAACGTTTCTGAAAATACGACGCTGATTACTGCGGCTGCAGATTTCATTGTTCAGTGGAGATTCTATGCGAATGACAGCACTGATAAAGTCAATGTTACTTCTATCCAAGAATTTACCGTTCAATCTGGTAATACTGCGCCTGTTGTTTCTGCAATTTATTATGCTAATGCTACTCAGTCTATCACTGAGTCAGGCGTGACTAATCTTACGCTGTCTTTCTTAGCGACTGATGTCGACGGCGTAGGCAACCTTAATGACACTACAGCAGGCGTGAATACTACCATTCCCGGCCATCCTTCCCGCGCCAATAACAGCTGCGGATTAGTGAGCGATATCAACTCATCCACAGCAAACTACAGCTGCGTCGTCCCAATCCATTACTTCGATCTTTCCGGCAACTGGACGATTACGGCGTTTGTTAGCGATACGAATGGTCTCATGGCGCAGAACACATCGAATTTCACTCTTGCATCGACTCTTGCTGTCACTGTCGGTCCTTCATCCTTAACCTTCGCTTCGATCAGTCCCAGTGCGACGAACACGACCGCTAGTAATGACCCCGTGACCGTAAACAATACTGGCAACTCAAATATCACCACCGGCAACGTGCGCGTTCAAGCAATCACTCTCATCGGTGCGACCAATGCCAACTTCAACATCTCTGCGTCTAACTTCACTGTGGATGTTGTCACGGGTGCTGGCAATCCTGAATGCGGCAACCAAACAGTCATGAGCAATGCCAGCACGACATCGATTATTGATTCTATCTTGCCGCGAGGGAACAACAGCGTAGGTGTTGGGCCAGGCGCTGGTGTCGAGCAGCTGTATGTGTGCCTAAGAAATGCGCCTGCAGCAGACGTTCTTCCGGCACAAACATACTCAGCAACAGGAGGAGCAGCATGGACAATTTCCGTTATTTGAGGGTATACTGCTTCTTTACCCCAAAAGAAAACTTTAAAAAGAACAACGCGATGTTATTTACTGAAAAGAGGGATGTGCATGGATAAAAAGTGTCGCAGTTCTATGGTTTTTATTTCATTCCTTTTTGCTGGTCTCCTTGTTATGACCACTGTTTCTGCGGCGCCAACGTTTTTTGATGCACTTAAGCAGTCTTTCTTCGGGTATACGTCTGGCCGCCTTATTACCGGGCGTGCGACTACGGGAACAACAGACCTTTCTATTGCTGTCGGGAACCTGCCCCCTAATGTTTCCGCTATCGCTTATATCGCCGGCAACCAGTCTATCACTGAGTCAGGCGTGACTAATCTTACGCTGTCTTTCTTAGCGACTGATGTCGACGGCGTAGGCAACCTTAATGACACTACAGCAGGCGTGAATACTACCATTCCCGGCCATCCTTCCCGCGCCAATAACAGCTGCGGATTAGTGAGCGATATCAACTCATCCACAGCAAACTACAGCTGCGTCGTCCCAATCCATTACTTCGATCTTTCCGGCAACTGGACGATTACGGCGTTTGTTAGCGATACGAATGGTCTCATGGCGCAGAACACATCGAATTTCACTCTTGCATCGACTCTTGCTGTCACTGTCGGTCCTTCATCCTTAACCTTCGCTTCGATCAGTCCCAGTGCGACGAACACGACCGCTAGTAATGACCCCGTGACCGTAAACAATACTGGCAACTCAAATATCACCACCGGCAACGTGCGCGTTCAAGCAATCACTCTCATCGGTGCGACCAATGCCAACTTCAACATCTCTGCGTCTAACTTCACTGTGGATGTTGTCACGGGTGCTGGCAATCCTGAATGCGGCAACCAAACAGTCATGAGCAATGCCAGCACGACATCGATTATTGATTCTATCTTGCCGCGAGGGAACAACAGCGTAGGTGTTGGGCCAGGCGCTGGTGTCGAGCAGCTGTATGTGTGCCTAAGAAATGCGCCTGCATCTGCAGTCTTGCCATCACAAACATACTCAGCAACAGGAGGAGCAGCATGGACCGTTTCCGTTATTTAACTCTCATTAGTATCTTTATGTTCTTTTTTGCACTTCAGACATCTCTGACTGATGCAGTCGGCATTACTACTCCTTTTTTTGATGATCGCGTTGAGATGTATACAAACGATCGCATGGTGATCACGTTTCTTCTTCAAAATATGATCGGTGGAGAAGACTTAGATGCGACTGTTGAGATCCTTGAAGGATCTGAGATTGCCCGTATTGTCGATGGCCCCACTATTCATATCCCCTATGGGCGAAAAGATATTCCACTGAATGTTGAATTGACGACGCCAGCAAACCCCCTTCCTTCTTATATCGTTGATTTTATGGTTAAAACGGTAGTTCCAAAGGAACGACGCCAGATTCAGATTTCTACTGGCCTTGAAAAGCGATTTACTGTTATTGTGAAAGATGGCGTGCGTCCCGTTGCTGCTCCGGTTCAAACTGCACCTGTTCCACAGCCTGTTGTTGAACAATCTGCTGCACTGAAAGCACCGCGACAAAAAAGCCTTCTTGCTGCTGCTTTGATTATCCTTATCTTTATCTTGTACCGTCTGGTCAAGAAGCACAAGCAGAAGTATGAAGCCGGAAGGAATCGCTCACGCTATTCCTTGTGAGTATGAACTCTTTTTGGATCTCTTTTTTTGTTTTATTGCTTTCATTTGCCACTTTTTTTTCGTATACGTCGATGCAGAACCGCATCACTGCAGAGGCAGTTTTTGATGCCCATGCGACTTCTGGTACAACTGGCCTTTCTTTGACTGTCGACGGTGACGGGCCGACTATTATTATTGATCATCCGCGTAATATTACGTATCGACATCCGCCTATCGGCATGGATATTCGCGTTAATGACTCTGCGAATGTTTCTGCTGCGTATTACAGTGTTAATTCCACCGTTAACCAGACATTGACTCTTGATCAAAACGGCCATAATCATACCGATCTTTTTCTTCCTTTTAATGCTACTCACACTTTGTTTGTCTATGCCAATGATACCTTACGAAATTTGAATGTACGCAACGTTACGTTTACGATTAATGCATCCATCATCTACGAAATTAACTGGTCGAAGTTTATGTACCCCGGGTCAACGAACTTGACTTTGATTACTACTGCCGAACTTGAAAATCTTTCCAACTTCACGTTACGTATCCCTCAATTTGGGGGTATTAGTTTTAATGAGACCGTTAATCTTTCTGATGATCTCGATAATACTGGACCGCTTAACTTTGATGTCCACGTGACTATTGCTTCTAATTTCATCTTCATCAACAGCACGATTATGCGCAACCTTAACAAATCCGCGACACTCACCCTGAGCAATTTGACCTTTAGTAACCCAAATATCTTGCGCGATGGCGCTGCTTGTCCAGCCGCCATTTGTACGAAACTTAGTTACACTAACAACGATTTGATTTTTAGTGTTACTGGATTTAGTGGATTTAGCAGCTATGAGGCTGAAGAAGGGTCTGGTGGCGGAGGTTCTAGCGGTGGAGGCGGTGGCGGGTCTGGCGGCGGTGGCGGTGCCGGAAGTATTCGATCAACAGCGCGCCATATTCTTGGCTTTTTAAATGAGCTCACTCGTCTTACTGTTCAGCAAAAAACCCGTGTTTTTTTCACCACCTTGATTGACGGCCAACCGCTCGACCACTCTCTGACAATTATGAATCTCGATCGCGGTACAGGTACGCTTCATCTCCGCATCGATTCCCTCCGCATTATTACTGATTCGTTGACTCTTGGCCAGCAGCAGTTCTATGACCTCGATAGCGATGGGCAGTCTGATATTGTCATTTTGTTTGAATCT
Organism: Candidatus Woesearchaeota archaeon; assembly: GCA_964371275.1. Taxonomy (GTDB): domain Archaea; phylum Nanobdellota; class Nanobdellia; order SCGC-AAA011-G17; family UBA489; genus CAYJLN01. The sequence goes on along the minus strand of CAYJLN010000001.1, from coordinate 21,723 downwards.
ATTGATCGCAACGATATTATTCTTCTTTTGGGACCGTATCAGTCTGAAGATCAACCGTCTCTTGATGCAACAAAAAAGATCAGTGAAGAACGGCCTCGCCAGCTTGTCCCTGCACCTCTCGATCACTTCTTTAGTCCTGAAGACGAAGGCCGTAATGCCGTGTATTTAATCGTCTTTATGTCTGCGGTTGTCTGCGCAATCTCCTTTGTCGAGTACGTTCTTTATCACCGTAAGAAAGCGTTAAAATCTCGATATAGACGCCATAAACGCTAAAAAAACCACAATCCTTATAAATTAACTTTTAACTTTTACGTTCATGCCTGATGAAATTTATATTGCTGAATTAAAAGAATTAATGCGCGCTCCTGAGCGCATCCGTAATATCTGTACGTCTGCCCATATTCACCACGGTAAATGCATTAAGGGAGATTCTCGCATTATCTTAGCTGATGGAAGCGTTAAAACTGCAAAAGAGATTTATACCTTAGCAGAAGAGATCGGTCAGAAATTTGAAGAAAAAAAAGAACATACCATTTTTGATCTTACAAAAAGCAATCTTCGTATCTTTGCCCTTAATAAGGAAACAGGACGCATTGAAAAAAAGAACATTGAACTTGCTTGGAAATTGGAAGGCGGGAAATTAATCACCATCAAACTTCGCAATGGCTTTGAAATTGCAACGACGCCTGAACACAAGTACGTTGCCTTTGAAAACGGAGATTTTGTTGAAAAACAGGCAGCAGAACTTAAGCTTGGAGAGCTTGTTACTTGCTCAAGAAATATACTTTACTTTTGGAATGAAAAAAATGTTTTGCCTGAAGATTACGCTTCAGCACCAGTCATTCAACTAATTGGAAACCAACAACTTATTCAGCACGTTAAACATAAATTTACCGATCTTGCATTTGTCGATATAGTATCTATTTCAGAAACATATGAAGATACTGTGTATGATTTTACTGTACCAGAGCACCATAACTTTGTTGCTGAAGGGATTGTTATTCATAATACTGCGCTAACTGATAACCTTCTTGCTGCTGCAGGCTTCATGTCTGTGAAGTCTGCTGGAGACTTAGAAGAGGGAATGGCGACATGGCAGCACAAAGACGAGCAAGAACGTCTGATGACCGTTGATGCTGCAAATGTGTCGATGACTCACACGTTTGACGGCCAGAAATATCTCATCAATCTTATTGACACGCCAGGGCATGTTGACTTTGGCGGGAATGTTACTCGTGCGATGCGCGCTATTGATGGAACGGTTGTTCTGGTGTGTGCTGTTGAAGGCATCATGCCCCAGACTGAAACGGTGATTAAACAAGCCTTACGTGAACGTATTAAACCTGTTCTGTTTATCAATAAAGTCGATCGCCTTATCAATGAATTAAAATTCACTCCAGAGCAAATTCAAGAGCGCTTCACGAAACTTATCCTTGAATTCAATCGTCTTGTTGAACGCATCGCTGAAGTCGACTTTGCTGAGAAATGGAAAGTCAATATTCAAGATGGCAGCGTTGCTTTTGGATCCGCACGGGAAAATTGGGCGTTATCACTGCCGTACATGAAGAAACGCAATGTTACGTTTAAAGATATTGTCAACCAATATGCTCCTGGAGTGACAGAAGAACAACGCCAGGAATGGGTGTGGAAAAATGCAGCTGTTCATGAAGTGCTTCTTGATATTGTCACCAAGCATTTGCCGAATCCTATCGAGGCACAAAAATATCGTATTCCTCACATCTGGAAAGGCGACTTAGAATCTCCTCTTGGTAAAGACCTCCTAAGCTGTAATCCCAATGGCAAGATCGCATTCGTTATTACGAGAATTACCATTGATCCAAAATCTGGGCGTGAACTCGCTGCTGGCCGTTTATTTTCGGGCACTATCCCTGAGAAAGTGAATCTCTGGCTGAATCAGGCGAAGCAGTATCAGCGTGTTGCCCAAGTGTTCATGTACCGCGGTATTAAACCAGAGTCTATCGGTGAAGTCCGCTCTGGTAACGTCTGTGCTCTTGGCGGCATCTCTGGGTATGCAGGTGAAACACTCACGTTAGAACCGGATCATCCGTTTGAAGAATTGAAGCATATATTTGAGCCTGTGATTACTAAGTCCATTGAGCCAGCAAAACCACAGGACTTGCCGAAACTCGTTGAAGTTCTTCGTAAAGTTTCGAAAGAAGACCCCTCTATTAAGATTACGATCAATCCTGATACGGGAGAAAATTTAATGAGCGGTATGGGAGAATTGCATTTAGAGATTATTGAGAACCGCATTATTACGGAGAAAGGTTTACAGATTAAGACAAGCCCTCCTATTGTTCTGTATCGTGAAACAGTGATGAGAAAATCACCAGAATTAGAAGGAAAAGCTCCCAACAAACACAAAAAATTTTACATTTACGTTGAACCTCTAAGCGAGGCTATGTACCAATCGATTCGTGATGGAAAAATTTCTGAAGGCCGTATCAAGAAAACTGATGACTCCCTTTATCGTGAACTGGAAAAACTTGGTGTGCCAGTCAAGGAAGGCCGTAAAATTCGAGATGTCTTTAATGGAAATATGCTGGTTGATGATACACGAGGTATCGTTCATATCAGTGAAGTTCAGGAACTGCTTAATGAGGGTTTTGAGCAGGTGATGAAGGAAGGCCCTCTTGCTCGCGAGTCTTGTGCAAAGCTTCGTGTTGTTGTTACTGATTGCAAGCTTCATGAAGATGCTATTCATCGAGGACCTGCACAGGTTTTACCAGCTGTTCGTTCTGCGATTAAGCAAGCCATGCTGGAAGCACAAGCCGTCATTTACGAACCGATCCAGATCATGCTCTTTGAGGCGCCACAAGAATACATGGGTGCGTTGTCCCGTCTTATCCAGAACAAACGAGGACAGCTTCTTGAGATGAACCAGGAAGGCGATCAGATTTTTGCAAAAGCAAAGCTTCCTGTTGGTGAGAGCTTTGGTCTAGCGAGCGAGTTGCGTTCTGCTACCTCTGGACGCGGTTCGCAGTCTCTTGTAGACCAGCTCTTTGAAAGGCTGCCTAGCGAATTGCAGCAGAAAATTATCAACCAGATCAGAGAACGCAAGGGGCTTAAGATTGAGGACTTGAAAGAAGAAGGAGAGGATTCTGCATAATTCCATATGGCCCGCGTTGTCGTTTTTGATGATACCGCCCTCGATGTTGTTAAACGATATGGTCACCTCATAGCAGACCGCCATGACCTTTCTGTTTTTCTTCTTGGACAGGAGCAAGGCTCTCTTGAGATGAATCTTTAGGTCTTAGAGCGCCAAGGAATTCCCCGCACCGCTATTCAGTTTGAACTTCGGTCAATCCCGCCTGCTGACGTCTATTTTTCTGATGGACTAAAAGGCACCTGTTTTGGCATTCTCTCGCGGCTTCCTAAAGATCGTGCGTTTGTTGTGACGGCAAATCCTAGTGTTCTTCGAGAAGCACAACGACGAGGGTATCCCATTGTTTGGGATGACGCCGAGATCCCCCAAATTGTCCGCAAATATGCCTCGCAATGCCGTTAACGGCGAAAGATTTATAAACGGAACTTTGCCTGAGTTTTATACTTCCCTTATGGGAGGACTTATACAATGGCACGCACAAAACCACACTTAAACGTCGTTTTTATTGGTCATGTCGACCACGGTAAAAGCACTACGGTAGGCAGACTTCTCTATGACAGCAACATTATTCCTGAACAAGAATTGAAGAAATTAAAGGATAAAGCAAAAGAACTCGGTAAGGTCGGTTTTGAATTCGCCTTTGTCATGGATACGCTCAAGGAAGAGCGAGAACGCGGAGTTACTATCGATCTTAATTACAAGAAATTAATGACCAACAAGTATGAGGTTACCATTATTGATGCACCCGGCCACCGTGACTTCGTCAAGAACATGATTACAGGAACCTCTCAGGCAGACGCTGCTTTCTTAGTCGTTGCCGCTACTGATGGCGTCATGGCGCAGACAAGCGAGCATGCCCGCCTTTGTAAAGTCCTTGGCGTTGGCCAAATTGCCGTTCTTATTAACAAGATGGATGCGGTCAAATGGGACCAGAAGAAATTTGACGCTGTGAAGTCTGATATCAGCAAACTCTTGCAGACTGCAGGATATAAACTTGATCAAGTTCAGTTCATCCCTATTAGCGGTTTTGAAGGCGATAATGTCGTGAAGAAAAGCACAAACATGTCTTGGTACACTGGTCCTACGCTTCGAGAGCAATTAGATATTTTCAAGGAACCTGAAAAACCAGTTGATCTTCCTCTTCGCCTGCCTATTCAGGATGTCTACAGCATTTCGGGTATTGGCGTCGTTCCAGTTGGACGTATTGAGACTGGACGCATGAAGGTTGGCGACAAGATCATCATTGTGCCTGGACGAGAAGGCAAAGGAATCCAGGGAGAAGTCAAGACGATTGAAATGCACCACGAACAGATTACTGAAGCATTAGCTGGCGATAATATTGGGTTCAACGTGCGTGGTGTTGATAAAAAGGATATTGCTCGTGGAGATGTTGTAGGACCTGTCTCCAGTCCACCTACTATATGCACTGAATTCACGGCGCAGATTGTCGTGCTGAATCATCCTACGGTGATTACGGTTGGCTACACGACTGTTTTCCACATTCACACTGCTCAAGTTGCTTGCCAGATCATGGAAATTCAGAAGAAACTTGATCCTATGACTGGCCAGACTATTCAAGAGAACCCTGACTTCATCAAGAATGGGGATGCTGCTGTGGTGAAGGTCAAACCAAGCAGACCGCTCGTCCTTGAAAAACAAAAAGATATTCCTCACATGGCACGATTCGCTATTCGAGATGCAGGATCTACGGTTGCTGCAGGTATCTGCCTTGACTTAGTGAAGAAAGTTTAAAACAATGGGGATATGAACAATGAAAACAATCTATAAAATCCTTTTTGGATTCTGTTTCGTATTGTTTGCTGTGTATCTTGTCTCAGCACAACGACCATCAGTACCAGAGAAAATCACCGGACGAATCGTCGTCTCGACACAAGGTGCATCGGTAGGAGTAACAGCAAACGGACCTAGCCTGGGCGTGTTATTCCCTTCAGAGTTTATACCGTTGCCAAAAGGTCGGTGTGATGTGGTCATCGCTTCACCGGTCTGGGCTGGCGAGTTTCAATACAACCAGAACATCCAAGTGTCAGAAGCCAAAAACACCACAGCATCAAGAAATACTAATTCATGTGGTACACAACTCATCACCATTCAAGGAAACACCTACGGACAGATTGTTTGTGATGCAAAGATTAACCTCGATGGCGAGTATTACTTAATGAGGGTTGACTTCAGGAATCCGGTGCCGTACTTTACGGCGAGTTACCAATGTGAAAAATAAATAGGTGGTACAAAGCCAAACCTTTAGAAATCTTTAAAAAGGACTCATTCTAGAGACAGTTTATGTCTAAAGCACGCATTAACTTAACGAGCACAGAAATAGATAGTCTGAACCAAATCTGCACCAGCATTAAAGACATTGCAAAAAGCATGAAAACTCACATTAGCGGGCCTATTCCTCTCCCTACCCAGATCTTGAAACATACGACCCGTAAAAGTCCCTGCGGGAATGGAAAAGCAAGCTTTGACCGCTTTGAAATGCGCATTCATAAGCGACTGATTGATTTGGGATTGGATGAACGCGCCTTACGCTCAGTTATGAGAGTCCCTATCCCTGACGGCGTTTCTATCCAGATTGAGATGATTGAGTAAGATGATTGATACTTCTTTTGTTGGTTCTAAGCACCGTGAGAATGTAGCCGATCTTCAGGCACTTATTGAATCGGGAGTTCTTCAATTACTATTTACACCTTCTCTTACTAAAGGGCGCTGCTATTTTTGTGCTGAACCATTTGATAATGACCGAAAAGCTTATCGATTACAAACTGTTAATGGCGCCAGACCAACGTTTCCCATGTCAACGTACTTTGTTCATTACCCTTGTTTTGAATCTGCTCAAGACCCTTCTTCTGACGTGCCAATCTTGCACCTCTCTTTAGAACAACCTGTGTCTGCTGCTTAGTTTTTTATTCTTCCGATATCCTTAAGAACTGCTGTGTCTTCTTTTTTTTGTGGGAACAGACAGTAAATTGACGAGCGAGTATCTTGTCAGAGCATACACTGAATACCAAAGTCTGATTCGTTTTGCTGATACAAAGGCAAATATTGTTTTGGTGTTGATTGGCGTCATTGTTTCGATGTTCTTTAATTTCTTTTTTTCAAAAAATACCCCCCTTACCTTTTCTGTTTATCTTATATTGCTTCCGCTTATTCTTTCTGGATTTTTTTCTTTTCTTACGCTGTATCCCCGCGTGGCGCGAAAGCGCGGCCGTGATTCTCTTCTTTATTTTAAGGATGCTGTATCCACCGACTTGAAAAAATCTCTCACTGCTCTTATGAATCTCACTCCTCAAGAAATATATTCTGATTATCTTATAAATATTAAATCGCTCGCAGTCATTATTGACAAGAAATTTTTTTATCTCCGTTTGGCCTACACCTTTTTAGCTGTCGGCGTCCTTGTTAAGATTCTTTACGAACTTTCTTTATTTCTCTAGTCTTTATGTATTTTATAGCAAGCTTTTAATAGTCTTTTTTGGCTCTCTAAAGACAAGCCACGATCGCATAACCTGGTATTGCACAGAACCTTTTTGTGAAAAAGCTTCACCAAAAGATGTGTACGCCTGGAAAGATACTAGGGAGCCTGACCCGCAAGGGTATCCCGGTTCAAATCCGGGTCGTGGCGTTTTTATAATTGAATCTTTTTTCTTTCTACGAGCTTGAGATAGAGTAGCGTATAATAGACCTGGTTAATCAGTATGCTGAACATGATTATGAGTACTATCCACACAAGACCTAGACCTATTGCAACGTATATTGCGCCTATCTTTGTGAGCACCCATGCGATACCGATGCCAATCATAAGCGCTACCGTAGTTAACGGCCCGATTCCTACTTCAAAGATGACTACTTCAGGCAGTGCTTTTAAGGCGCTGTTAATATCCCGTACCGCTTCTCCGAAACTTTTGTCGGTGACAATCATGGCAGGCAGGATAAGTTTTCCTGCAACTCCTGCAACTTTGTCGATGATGCTTCCTGCAAGGTCACCAATTCCTGGTCGAGGTATTCCTGTCGGTGATCGTGATCGTCCTCGTCCTCGCAGTGCTGCGGTGATCATTCGTATGACAACCATGGCAACTGAGAAAAAGATGATATCAAGAATATTTGCCACTGCTCGCTTTACCCCTGAAAAGAACGTCGTGTCTTTTCCTTGCGCTACCTCATACACCATCCACGATTGTGCTGCTCCAAGGAAGGTGATCCAGCAGTAAAAGAAAAAAAGGATGATTATGCCGCCAAAAGGCGTTGTTACAAACTCGAGCGCTTCTTTATTCTGGAATGCAATCAGCGATCCTAGAATAATGACGATGCCCACGACAACGCTGAGCAGCATGACGACGGGAACAATGAGCAGGGATTTGTCCCTTCCAATAAATGCGAAACTTGTCTTAAAGATATTCCACGCATTTGCAAATCGTTCACCGATGTTCATTATGTTTTTGTTTTTAATCCTCTTTATATAGCTTACTTTTTGTTTTTTACAAGGCTTTTTTCTTTCAATTCTTTCACCGTTTTCTTGAATGCTTCAAGCTGCTTTTCCGTCAGCTGATTAAATCGACCATACTGGTAACGGACACTTCGTAAAAACGAGTTTTCTTTATACCAGTCAAGAGGAATATCAAACAATTTTTTAAACGAGGCTTCCTTAACTGGTTGCACCACCACTTTCATCTCGCATTCAAGGCAGATCGGGAATCGCTGTCGATAGGAAGAGACTATTGCCCAGTTTTTCCTGCATTTCTTACACTTTTCTTTGTAGGTGACCATAGATTAGTACGGTAGTGTCGCTGCGATGACTTCACTCACGATTAAAATAATAGCGCCACTAAACAGGTTTCCTGTTCCGATCAAGATTCCTCCAATATAGGCGCTGATCCAGACGAGGGTGCATACCCATCCTGTGACAACAGCAATAACAAAATCGCAGAGAAACAACACCCACCCGATCATGAACAAAATAAACAAAAATCCTTCTGGCTGATCTTGCAGCGACGCATTCAACGTATCGAACACACCGGTCATCATCTGCTGGTTGTCTATATTAAATGAAAGACCTAAAAATATTCCTCCAAGTACTGCAGCAAGAAATACGACCTGATACAGCACCCCTTTCATGTGAACCTTCTCTTTCTACAACTTTCTCCCTATAAAAAGATAGAGGATCGTGAGGACAACCATGACCGTGATTAACGTGTAGAACATGCGCTTGTCTGATGCCCATCCGAATAGCGGGAAGGGCCCTATAAACACGCCACCTGCTGTTTTGATTGCCGACTTTTCTCCTTTCACTGCCGTGAACATGCTTCCTAGGAACAGAAAGATCATGCCAAGAAACAGAAACATAATGCCGAGGGTGATTAACCGAGACATCCTTTTTCTGTATTCGTTGGTTTTATATAGGTTTTCTTCCTTTCTTTATTATGATTGCTTTTGCTGATCGTGTGTATGCTGCGACGAAACGCATTCCCCGAGGAAAAGTCAGCACCTATGGTGAGATTGCTCAGGTCTTAGGAACAAAGGCTTATCGCGCTGTGGGACAAGCACTTCATCGAAATCCTTACGCACCTATTGTTCCGTGCCATCGTGTTGTGGCTTCTGATGGTTCTCTTCACGGATTTGCTCATGGACTTCAGGCGAAACAACGCCTTCTGGAGCAAGAAGGTATTTCTATTACTAAGAATCGTATTGATCTAGATCACTACTTCTACCCACTTTCCCGGAAAAAATCTCGCTTCTAATATACAGGTTCTTTCCGCATAAGGTATATAAAATCATTTGTCACTCGTTGTGTGTATGGAGACTACTCTTCGCATTAAAGGTATGCACTGTGCTTCGTGTGTTACCAAGATAGAACGTTCTCTTCAGCATGTCTCTGGTGTCAAGAAAGCGACGATAAATTTAGCGACAGAATCTGCTTTTATTTCTCATGACCCTGCTCAGGCCCCTATCGCACGTTTAGAGCAGGCTATCCGGGTTGTTGGATATCAGGTTGAACGCACTGCTGATGTTCGTGATCGGCATGTCCATCATTTTGAAGAGCTTCATCACTTACAAGTTAAACTTGGTGTTGGTATTCTTTTAACTTTTATTGTTCTTCTGGGTAGTTTCCCTCATTTTTTCCCTTTTCTTCCCGCGATTACTCATCATCCGTATCTCCTTTTTGTATTAGCAACGATTGTGCAGTTTTACGTTGGCTGGCAGTTCTATCGCGGTTTTTTTAGCGCACTCCGTCACTTTTCCAGCGACATGAACACGCTCATTGCGATTGGTACGAGCGCAGCTTATTTTTATAGTGTTATTGCAACCTTCTTTCCCCATTGGTTTACCTTAACAACACCTGACTTATACTACGATACCTCAAGCGCCATCATCACTCTTATTATTCTTGGTCGATATTTAGAGGCAATTGCCAAACGAAAAACGTCAGACGCAGTTACCAAGCTTCTCGACTTGAGCCCAAAAATCGTTACTGTCGTTCGCCATCACCAGGAAATTCGTCTTCCGTTAGCTGATCTTGCTGCTGGTGACGTGTTTGTTGTCAAGCCTGGTGAAACGATTGCGACTGATGGCGTTATTTTTAAGGGAACGTCGAGCGTTGATGAATCATTAGTGACTGGCGAGAGCCTGCCTGTTGAGAAAACTATCGGTTCATCGGTGTACGGCGGCACCTTAAACCAGCAAGGTGTGTTGTATATCAAAGCGACAAAAGTTGGCAAACAAACCCTCTTAGCGCAAATTGTCCGCATGGTTGAGGAAGCACAAGGCAGCAAAGCACCTATTCAGCGTTTGGCAGATAAAATATCGGGTATCTTTGTGCCAGTTGTTGTTCTTCTTTCCGTTGCTACTTTTTTCTTATGGCTGTTCCTTGGTCCTTCACCGTCGTTCAATCTTGCGTTACTGTCTTTTGTGTCCATCCTTATTGTCTCCTGTCCCTGCGCGTTAGGACTAGCTACGCCGACGGCTATTATGGTTGGCATTGGTAAAGGGGCACAGCAGGGGATTTTCATCAAAGGAGGAGATGTACTTGAACGCGTTCGTTCACTCACGACGTTTGTCTTTGATAAAACTGGGACGTTAACGCAGGGAAAACCACGGGTGACTGATGTGGTAAGCTTATCTCATGAAAAAGATTTGCTCAAATATGCGAGCATTGCTGAGAAAAATTCAGGTCATCCTCTTGCTGAGGCCGTGCTCACGTATGCAGCTCAGAAAAACGTTTCTGTTACCGATGCGTATATGACAATGATTCTGCCTGGTAAAGGCGTGAAAGCGAGACATATGAACAAGACGATCTATTTAGGGAATCGACGGCTCCTTGACGAGGCGCACATTCCGTATGATCAGCTTCTTGATAAGATTACTGCTCTTGAGTCTGAAGGCAAGACGGTAATGCTGCTTGGCGTCAATAAAGAATGTTACGGATTGATTGCGGTGGCTGATACCTTGAAAGAGTCAAGTGCAGACGTTGTTCGCACTCTGAAGCAAATGGGCAAAGAGGTTATTTTACTGACTGGCGACAATGAAGCGACTGCTCGCGCATTGGGCAATCGGATTGGGATCTCACAAGTGATTGCGAAAGTGCTACCAGATCAAAAAGTGGCTGTTATCAAACAACTCCAGCGCAGCGGAAAAAAGGTTGCCATGGTCGGTGACGGGATTAACGACTCGCCGTCTCTTGCACAGGCTGATGTCGGCATTGCTCTTGGTTCTGGCGCTGATATCGCCAAGGAAACCGGGAATATTGTGCTGGTGAAAAATGATTTGCGCGATGTGCTGAAGGCTGTTCAGTTGAGCTTGTATACGTTGCGTAAAATTAAGCAGAACTTATTTTGGGCGTTTATCTATAATGTCTTAAGTATTCCTCTTGCTGCCGGGATCTTTTATCCGGTGAATGGATTCCTGCTTAATCCGATGATTGCTGCAGGAGCGATGTCGTTGAGTTCATTGTCTGTGGTGCTGAATTCGTTGTCGATGAAGGCGCATCAACTGTAATTACTGCCTGAGTTCGCAGCCGTTTTCAGTCACTGTGCACTTCGGAGAATTTTCTTCGACAATGGTCCATTCCATAGGCGACGGCGTCGTGCAAATTGTTCCGCCACAGCCAAAGCACTTCATTTCTGCCGTGCTTTTGTGCTCCATTAAGGTGCAGGGGCTTGGCGCTAGCGGTTCTTCTTTCCATTTATTTTCTGTCCGCAACGTGGTCCAGAGAGCGCCTGCAATGAGAAGACCGATAATTACCAGCCAAATGCGATGCTTTCCCATCTGGTCTTTTCTTTTGTAATTCTATAAAAATCTTTCTTTTGCGTATCCTATGTTATTACTATTAAATAGTAAAACTTATAAAGACTGAAATCCATGGTTTTTCTATGATGTCAACCAAAATCCTTGTGCTGGCTCTTGCTCTAGTGGCGCTCTTTGTGCTTGGGAGCACGGACGTTTCTGCGTATTACTCCTTTTCTAACTATCCAATGTACCATCGGTACGGTGGTTATGGATATGGATACGGCTCTGGATATGCCAGCGGGACAAGCTACGGAAGCATTATTGGTCCGTTGTGGTATCGAACAAGCTACGTGAGTCCGTATGTGATTGATAGCTCCTTGGCGTTTGATGCGTATGATCCGATGACTCAGTACAGCTACCGCAGCACCGGTCAACTCTATGATTTTGTGCTCAGAAATAGCTATTCATACTAATTTTTTCTCATTGACAGTTTTGTTACCTTAAGTATAAGCATCGCAACGGGCATTTCGTTCTCTGTTGCCATTATCAATTCTGGGTGCACTTCACCAAGTATGCCCATCCGTTCTTTTCCTGCGAAGATCTGTGCACTTCGTCCAGGAATACAGCGAGGATCATCTGTTTCTTGCAAGGTATACTTGAGATCGAGGTTTGTGCAGAGTGCATCGAGCACCTGCTTTATTTCTGTGACATTCGCTGCGGGATGACTTATGGTCAGCGCGAGCTGCAGTTCCTCTTTGACTACTCCGTTTTCCCTGGAGAAGATAGTTCCGATTTCAAATACTTTTTGAGGGTATTCATTGTGCTTGTTGCTGGCGAGGATTGTTAAGAGCTGACTGAGCAGCGATGGACGTGCGACATTGTACTCCGTGCTGATGGCGTTCTTGACTTTCACGAGTTGTTCTTCTTGCACTTCTTTCTTTGCGAGCTCTTCATTCGTCAGATGAAACGTCGTTACTTCAAGGAATCCGAGACTTGCGAGAAGCTCGGCTAGTTTATCTGTCATTTTCCGTTCGCTGCTTTCTTCTGCGACGGTTGCGATACTTGGCAGTTCTTTCGCGAATCTGTCGTACCCATACGCAATGGCAATCTCTTCAACGAGGTCCATGGGGTGGAGAATGTCTGTTCGGTACGGGGGGATTAGTATGTTTTTTCCGTTCTGTGCGAATCCCATGCGTTCAAGACAGGTTTTGATGTCCATGCCGGCCATGGCGATTCCTAATAACTTTTTCACGTAGGCATTGTCAAGTTTCATTGCTCTTGGCTTGAGATTCGGATAGGTGTTGACGCGATAGATTGCTGCTCCACGATCTGCTGCTGCAGTGACGAGAATATTCAGCGCCTGTTCTACTGCTCGCTGGTCTGTTCCTGTGACATCAAAGAAGAGATTTTGTGTTTTTCCGGTGACTTTTGTTTCCTCTGCATTGATGATCGGCGGGAGTGAGAGCACTTGACCTTTGCGGTCAATCCAGACAGGATATTCTGTGCAACCTTCTAATAGAGGCCCGTACTCTTTTCCTTTCGAGTGTTCATTAAGGATTTGCGTTATCGTGTACTGTGCTGTTTCGCCTAATGGTGTGAAGGTGAAGTTTGCTGGTTTTGTTGTATAGGTGAGGGGGAACGTTATTGCATCGAGATCATGAATGCCGATTGCCACTTTTTTTCGCTGTCGTCCGTGGGTGACACAGAGCTTTTCTTGCAGGTCCATTAATGATTTAATGCCGTTGTCCTTTAATCTTAGTCCTTTCGCGACTGCTGCTGCGACGCATGGCCGTACGTTCTTTGTTTTGTTTTGAATTGAAAATGAATAGCCTCCTGATTTGACGACGTAGGGACGCAATCCTTTTTTTATTCCCACAAATGAGGAGAACGCACGTGCAAATCCTTCTTCTGAGAGCATATCAGGACGATTTGCGAAGACTTCTATTTCGAGGTTGTTTCCTTTCAGCGATTCGAGTGGCGCGCCAAGCATGGGAATCTTTTCTTTGAGCGTGTTATCTGATAGTTTTTTCCCTACCAATCTCAGGACATCTTGTTTGTTTAAGGTAATAGTTGGCATCTTATTTCATCCACATCTTCATTTGCCGTAATTGTTTGAGATCGTTCTTATAGAGATCGCGCATATTCGTGATCTGATAATACTCCATAATGGCGCGTTCCATTCCTTGACCCCATGCTAATACGGGAACGTCCTTGCCTAAGAGCGGTTTCACGACTTCTGGCCTGAACATCCCTGCACCCCCAAATTCCACCCATTCTTTTCGTTCTGGATGGAAGTAATCACATTCAACACTTAGTTCCGTGTATGGGAAGAATGACGGCCTGAAGCGAATTTTTGTAATGCCGAGTTTAGCGTAGTATTCTTTCAGGTATCCCAAGAGATGCTTAAAGGTGACATGTTCGTCGACAACAATGCCTTCAATCTGATTAAATTCAAAGGCATGCTTCCAGTCGACTGCCTCATTTCTGAAACATTTTGCTACCGAGAAATATTTTGCTGGAAGGTCTGCTTGCTTTAATGAAGCGATGGTTCGAGCGGAAAGAATCGTGGTATGCGTTCGCAAGACGAGTTCTTTTGCTTTTTCTGGATTCCATTTATATTGCCAGCCCGTGCTTCCCGTTGTCCAGCCTTTTTCATGAGTTTGCTGCACTTTCTTGACAAGCTCTTTGCTTGGCAATGACCCTTTTCCATCGATGAAGAAGGTATCCTGCATCTCTCGTGCGGGATGATCTTGAGGAACGAATAAGGCGTCGAAGTTCCAGAATGCCGTGTCAATCAATGGACCCGTCATCTCCTTGAATCCTAAGTCAAGCCAGATTCTTCTGATGTACTCTATGGCTTGGTTTACGAAGTGTCTCTTTCCTGGATAGACTTTAGGAACATCAAGCCCAAGATTGTAGCGCCTAAATTTCTTTCCTTTCCACGATCCTGATTTCAGTATGGCAGGAGTGAGCGCCTCGATAAGATCCGTTGATGGCTTGAGCGAAAGCACTTGTTTTCCCAAGTCGGTAATGGACGCAGTAAGTGTCTTTTCTTTGATAACTTGAATCAATTGCTTTCGTCGCCTCAGTTCGTTGAGCAGATTTTTTTCCTCGTGCGAGAGTGTGCTGAGGTTTTTAGGAAGTTCTTTTAGAAACTGCTCTTCTTTGAACCCTTCCTGAAGGAGTTTTTTTCCTTGATCGAGAATTCGTATCTTTTCATTGAGCTGAATAGCATTTTTTCTTTTTAATACTCCAATCGACATTGCAGCTTCATCATGATCGAGGTCTGCTTTTTCCCTGAGTTCATCAAGCGTTAAGGGCTGTTCGAGCACTTGGAGAAATCGTTTTTCAGGCAGTCCTTTTTCACAATAGAGCTGCCCGTTGCTATCGATGACTACAAGCTCTTTTTCTTCCTTGGTTAAGGTGACGAGTTGTTTATTTTCGAGCCATTGGAGTGCTCTGGTGATTTCGACAAGCTGCAAGTTCGTTTTTTTGCCCAGTTCTTGGAGCGTCGTTTCTTTGTCTATTGCAGGCAGGAGCGTCCTTTCTAAGGGATGCAATGCTTCAACTAATCGTTCAACCTCTTTCATGAACTGGTAGACAACGATTGTATTTATTTAAAGGTTTAGGTTAAGGTGTTTTAACTGCTTAGAATTTGCGTCATTGCCCCAATACCAAACCCAACCATCCATTCGACAGGTGAAGCAATTGTTCCCGCTAAGGTTGCCTCTATAGCAGCCTTTTTTACATCGTCTGTGAAAGATGCTCTTCCCGTGTATTTTTTTACTGCTGAAATTTTGCCCACAAAA
>CAYJLN010000001.1:2308-6536 GCA_964371275.1 Candidatus Woesearchaeota archaeon | reverse complement strand
CAGGCAATAAATACTGTAGATTCGTCGTTTCAGCGCCAAGTAAATTATTAAATGCATAATATGCGCCCATCGCAATGTTTGCAAGATGCGTTGCTATGGCTGGCGATATGGCTGCTGTAAGATATGTTTTTTTTAGAACGTTTTCAAGATTCATTTTAGAATACTGTCTTTTCTTATTTTAAAGTTTTCCATGTGCTTTCAAAGAGCTCGTTGAATGACTGCGTAAAGAAGGGCGTATTGACCCAGACAGCCGTATCATAGCTTTCATGGACTGTTTTGTCATCAGAAATCATGAAGACCATCTCTTTATTGTCAACAATAATAAATCGGCCTTTCAGCTTATCAGAATGCCTGATTTCGACAATGTCTTTAATCTCATTCATATCTTTTCCATTATTGCCATTTACTAAAGGCGCAACCAGTCTAATTTTCACGCCTTTTTCAGCCAATTTTCTAAAGATGGATTTGTAGCGCTTTGCTTTACGCTGCATTCCTTGCGCACTCGTTACAATGACCACTGAGTGTTCTGCACGTTCGAGCATGGATTTCACATGCGTGTAAATATTATCTCTGCTTTTTAACGAGCCTACCAAGGTGTACGGATCGATTTTTTCAATGCCTTGCTTGTAGAGCAGTTCCAATTCGCCAAAAGTTGCCTCACCTTTGACGTCCTCAATGAACTTGATTTTCTCTTCAGCGCGGTCTTGAATGCGCGTTTTTAAGCGTTTAATGATCTCATCAGGCTGGATTGCCATATACTTGATGGGTTTGCCGAGCTTCATCATGATGAACCCTTTCTTTTCAAGGCTTTCTAGTACATCATAACTTCGAGAACGTGGAACATCGGAGATATCAGATAATTCTCCTGCAGCTGCTGTGCCTCTTGACAAGAGGGCAGCCCACATTTTTGCCTCATAAATATTTAAATCAAAGGTTCCCCGGAGCTTTTTGAGCAGATTATCTTTGAAGATCATGGTAGAGGTTATTGTTACTACTTTCGAATAACTATCCCCTATATAAACCTTTCGTTTTTTATACTACTTTCTAGTAATATAAACTAAGATCAAAAAAGAAGAAAGCTGCTTTTTTGCGTTTATTGCTCTAAATCAATGTCTTCTTCGATCCCTTCAAGATCGTCTGTTCCTTCAAGGTCCTGCATGTCTGACTCGAAGTCCGTCAGCTCTTGGTCGAATGTTTCTGTTGCCTCTGGTTTTGCTGCTATCTGCGATTGTGGTGCACAGGCTGTGACGAGCAGTGCAAGGATACTGAGACTCACCAGAATGACAAGTGTTTTGTTCATGTGTTCACCTTCTTGTGTGTTTTTATTGGAATATATCTCTTTGTTTTAGTTTATATAGGTTTCTAAGAAAAAAAGAAAAAAGAGAAGTGCGTTGCGCACTTCACTCTCGTATTGCCTGCACATTCAAGGCGTTTTCCTTCATGTCGTTTCTATTGTTTTTTCGATATTTCTGGATGCCTTGGGCAGTTTCCTTCAGGTGGTTATGAAGAGACTTCATTTTCTCCTTTGCTGCTTCATAGTTCTCTTGTGCTAAGAGTTCCGTGATCTCGCTTTGTACGGCCTGAATTCGCTCGATGCGCTTGTTGATGAAATCTTTTAATTCCTGTCGCTCGTCCTTTTCAGCGATCGCTTTCAAGACACGAATGATGCGGTCAATACGTTGCGTCATGTGCTCGAATTTCTCTGCCATGCCTTCAGGAGTCATTTTCTGGACTTCCTTTTTCAACTCGCCGTATTTCTCATTGAGCTCAACCATTATCGCTCTGAGCGTTTTGGATGCTTCAATGAGCTGTTCTCGCGTCAAGTCTTCGCTTTTCAGGACTGCTTCGGCTTCTTCTACCTTCCCCATCATTGATCGGAGGTAGTCATCTTCCTCTTCACCGACTCGTTCCCCAATTTTCTTAATTAACGTCTTGATTCGGTGTGCAACTTCGCTGAGGTGCCATTTGAACATGCCAAAGTGTTCCATACAACGGTCAGTTTCGCCGTCTTCGTTAAGGCATCGCTGCTTCAGGATGTTGTCCTTTGCCATACGCAAGGCGTTTCTATCGAAGTGCATTGCGTCGACTAATTGACCACCCATCATGGTGCCTTTTCCGTGGCCGCTATTGATGCTGCGGATTTTAAGCCCTCTTTTGAAGAGCTCTTCCTTAGGCATCATCGTTTCACGTTCTCTGTCTTCTTTGTCATTATCGTCAACTTCTTTTTCATGTTCGCCTTCGCGTTCATCATCATCGTCTTCACGCGCATAGATTGCGTGCGGAATGACGCTGAGGACCAAAAGCGCCATGATCACTATGCTTAGCATTTTATTCATGGTGTTTTTCTCCCGCTTCTTTTTTTAGAAGCATACCTGGTTGTTCTTCGTTTTGTTTATAAAGACACTTTTCCGTTCCTGTTTTTTATCCTTGATTATTCTTCATTTTTCTTCATTTGGGCTGATTTGAACTTCTTTTTTCTTAGAAAGATTTTTATAGCGTCTCTTTCTTGTTTTCGTATGCAACGCTTGATATTTGTTTTTGTTTGCTTCCTCTTCCTTATTCAGCCCGTTCTTGGCGCGACCGTATCAGGGACTGTTTATAGCCTCTATCTTGACGTCCTTAACGGCGCCATTGTCGAGATTGATTCGCAACCACGGCAAGTGATGATTGCTGATGACGGAGATTATTCTTTTTCCTTAGAACCAGGAGACTATCATCTTCAAGCATATTACCGCAATGACGAGACATACTTTACTGAAGAAAATATTACTATTACGGCGGCTACTGGAGAGTATGTGATTGATCTCATCTTATTCCCCGATCTTTCTGACGATGACCTTGATGATATCGAAGGGATTCTTGACTTTCCTGATGATGAGGACTCGCCTTCATCGTTCTTCCCCTGGATTATTGCTGGTCTGTTTATCGTTATTGGTGCTTTTTTTGCCGTTCGCGTCAAACGTTCGCGTAGACCTTCTGATCATACTGAGGGAGAGATCTTAAGCGAACCTCAGGAAGACCTGCAGCAGCTTCTTTCTTATTTGAAAGACCATGATGGACGAGCGACGCAAAAAGAATTGCGAAAGCAGTTTTCCTGGAGCGAGAGCAAGATTAGCCTGATGCTTTCGGAATTGGAAGATGGTGGTCAGGTGAAAAAAATTAAACGAGGGAGAAGCAATATCGTGATTCTCCAGAAGAGCTGATTCCTATGAGACTGTCAAGTCCTGCTTTTGCTCATCGCAATGTTATTCCGTCCAAATATACCTGTGACGGCAAGAATGTTTCTCCTGCGCTCATGATCGAGAGTGTACCTGTGAAAACAGAGAGTTTTGTCTTGATTGTGGAAGACCCCGATGTTCCCGTGACAATTCGAAAAGATGGTATGTGGGATCATTGGGTACTGTGGAATATTCCTGCAACGACAACGACGATTCCTGAAGGAAGTCTTCTTGGCGTTCAAGGGAAAAATACCGGTGGTGTCTTGGGCTATGGCGGTCCGTGTCCTCCTGATCGTGAGCATCGGTATTATTTCAAACTCTATGCGCTTGATTCGACTCTTAATCTGCCAGAGGGATCGACGAAAGCCCAGGTGCAGTACGCGATGACTGGGCATGTATTAGAAGAAGCAGTATTGATGGGGCGCTATAAACGCGTCTCTACGTAAATTCTTCTTCACTGGCAAGTGTAGGACTCCAATTTAGATGTTGTACATCTTGCGGAATGGTTTTCATTTCGGTGAGATGATACTGAAGTCCACTGCATCGTGCTTCATATAACTCTCTTTTTGACTCTTCGACTCTGCAATCCATTCGCTTTAGGTCTTCTGTCACTCCTCCACCTAACCGGTAGATGCCTTCAAGATGCACGAGTGCGCTTGCTGCGTTGAGCTCGAGCTCTTCAAACGCGATTGGCCTTCTCTGTGCGTCTAAAGGTAGCTTTGCTAGCTGAGCACGTGTGTGGTGCTTTATTCGTTCCAGTATCTGCAGACGGTGTTCAAGCATTCGCTGTTTGGCATTTGACCTGTTTTTAAAGCTTTCTTTTGATGGTTCTGTAACGTTAACGGTTGGTAGATCGCAATCCAACATATCAGGGCATAACTCGCATATATTATTACTCTAATGTGGATTTAAAGAAAAGAAAGAAATATGTGGTTATTTTCCATTCCAACGTTTCAAAGTTTGATACGCAGAAGTCAATTCGCCTCTTTCTTCTGACATTAATGCATGAG
>CAYJLN010000001.1:0-2298 GCA_964371275.1 Candidatus Woesearchaeota archaeon | reverse complement strand
GTTGCGAGAAACGCTCGATGCTCCATGTTTGGCGCGATAAGATGCTCCCATTTATTTTTTGGAACATAAGATATTGCTGAAAGAGCGTCTGGAAACTGCAAGTAACCGCTATCTTTTATTTTGAGTGCTTCATCAATCTGCTCGTCATTATTTAAATCCCACGCGTAGACGATTGCGTCGCCTCGACGAAGACTTATCTTGTCGACGTCTTTGGCATTCTGTGGGTTGATATCTATTTGATTTGTTCTACCACATCCAGCAACTAAAGCAATAAGACCACTAGCAACAACATTTTTTAGTTTTTTTATTTTTTATTCCACCTTATTTAAAGGCTAGATAATAAGGGTTTCAGGTTGCATATAAAGCTTTCGCTTTGTACCTACTAGTAAGTAATCCTAAAAATATTTTCCCCGCACATAATAATCATTACGTTTATATATTAGTTAGTACATAATAATTATTAATTAATAACTAATGGTGATGAAAATGCAAGTATTAGAACATTCCCCAACACTTAATACAGTCATTATGGTAGAGAACACTCTTAAAAATATGGATGAAAGTGTAATTACTGTAGCAGAGCTTAAGCGAAGACTCCCAAGACAAGTAAACCATAGCACGCTAAAAATAATCCTTGAATACCTTGAACTTAGCAATAAAATTGTGGTAACAATGCGAGGGATTACATGGATACATAACCCAAATCCAAACTTGCAAAAAGCAATTGCAGAAGGGTTTGAGTTATGAAAATAATACGGGTAAAATTGTCTCCAGAAGCTGAAGAAGTCTACAAACAGCTTAACAGAGAAGCTTCTGATTCAAAAACCGAGCGCACGATACTCAAAGCAGTAAACCAGAAAGTCGAGTTGATCAAATCTAATCCACACTTTGGTGATCCAATTGCGAAGAAACTGATTCCAGAAGAGTACAAACAAAAATATGGAGTTACAAATCTCTTTCGTGTCGAGCTTCCTGTTTTCTGGAGAATGCTGTATACATTAACAGATGGAGAAAGTGAAGTGGAAATAATTGCATTTGTTCTCGATATAATTGACCACAAAGAATATAATAAAAAGTTCGGATATAAAGTGAAATAACTGGCACCCCTAAACATATTGTCTGCTACACGGTTTATTCAATACTCGGCGACAATCTGAGATTATAATAAAAAATTCTTAGGCGTTCTTCAAGCATTTTTTCTTTTTAAGGCTCGTTTTTTGAATCTTTACTTTAGAAGCTTTTTAGTGGACAAACTGCAACTTATCGACTTTTTTTCTATTCTTTTTGATGCCGTCTTCGAATGATTTCATGAACTTTCTCATTTCTTCGATCGCGATTTCCTTGATTTCTGAGGACGTCATTTTTCCTGACTTGTATTCGTGGTAAATTTTATCGAGCTTTTTATCATCTTCAATAAGATGTTGCTTTAGTAATTCAAAGACCATGCATTTTTCCACTTCTGCCCCCAATCGTCGATGTTCTTCGAGCGTTTTTGTTCCCCCCGTTACTGCGCGCCGAATCTTCCGTTCTACCGAGGCCATATCCTCTGGCAATTCGATGCATGACTCTGGTTGTGACTTTGACATTTTAAACGAGCCATCTAATGCAGGCATGAATTTATTATAGATGGATGATGGTGTAAAAAATTTCCAGCGTGATTTTACTCGACGTGCGATATCTCTGGTTAATCTGATATGCGGGTCTTGGTCCGCCCCCACGGGAATAATACCTGGCATCGGCTCTTTTAATTGAGGGAAGAGAATATCGGCAGCGACTGCTAACGACGAAACGATCTTATTCGGGTCAGGACTTCCATAAATGGCGCGGAATTCATTATGTGTCACTTTCTTTGAAAACTTGAACACTAAGTTCATCATCTGCTTGTTTTCGGACTGGAAATAGAAGATTGTTTTCTTCGGGTCTAGTCCTAGCGTCAGATAGGCGGGGATGTGAAAATTCAATGCACGTTCTCGCGCTTCTTTTAACGGCGTTTCTCGTGTTGCTGCTGATTCCAAATCTGCAATGACTACATAGGTAAGCGCGCCATGTTCCTGGAAATATTTGACATTTTCAATAACTGCCTTTGTCCCCAGATGAATCTTTTCTCCTGATGGCTGAACTCCTGTTAAGACATAGAACTTTTTCTTTTCTTTGATTGCTTTAGCGATTTGTGCGAGGTCGCGGGAAGCGAAAACGAGACGCCGCCGCATCAACCGATTAGGCTGCGGGAGATCGTTCGGAGAGAATGGGTCCAGTCCAAACTCCGCAACTAGCTTCTCATAATCTTCAATCAGATTT